>DATKWZ010000012.1 GCA_035529315.1 Anaerolineae bacterium | reverse complement strand
GGAGGCCGGAAGCCTTTTTTCGTATTCACGCCGTCTGAGTATTCCGCCTTTCAGAAACCTGGACAGGTCTGTTTCATGAACCTCCGGGTCTACCTTTTCCCTTATTGAGCCGGTGAAATGAATAACCTTTTCATAGCCGATATAAATCCCGTGGTGAGCATAGAACCTGCCTCTTCGCCTGACACAGATATGATCACCAGGCAAAAGATCCGCCTCGGTTAAACGCTCGGATTTTAAACGATCAAATTTCATCTAAACGGCCCCTTCAATCTCCATAAGATTCTGATTTCCCCCAGATTACTGTTCCGTCCATTCGGAGATTTTGTTCAGCGCCCTCTCCCCTTTCTCAATTTGCACGTCTGATTGAAGAACCCCGCAGCAAGCTACAGGGAATGCACTCGCTATTGCGGTTCAACTGTCTTCCAGTACTCCGAAAGCTCCTTCTCAAAAACCCCCATCCTTTTCTCTTTCTCGGCTTTTACCTCTGATTCAACCGTCTTCCAGTACTCCGAAAGCTCCTCCTCAAAAACCCTCATCTTTTTCTCTTTCTCGGCTTTTACCTCTGACTCAATGCCCCTGCGATACTCTGAAAGACCCTTTTCAAGCTCCTCGTTCTTCCTCTCCTTTTCAGCAGTAAGTTCAGCTTCCAGTTCAGACAACCTCTGTTCCCTGATCAACCTTATTTCACCCTCAACCTCCGCCTCCAGCTCCTTCTTGCGCTCGAAGGATTCGGTCGAAATATCGGGCTGCATCACACCGGCATTGGCTTCAAGCTCCTGCATTTTTCTCTCTTTCTCAGCTTCAATCTCTTGCTCTACGGACTTTCCGTACTCGGACAGCTCCCTTTCAATCTCTTTCTTTTTTCTCTCCTTTTCGGTCGCAAGTTCAGCCTCCATTTTGCTTAGCCTCTGCCCCCTTGTGGACCTAATTTCCGCCTCAACTTCCGCCTCCATTTCACTTAGCCTCTGCTTCCTGATCGACCTTGTTTCACCCTCCAGCTCGACCTCCAACTCCCTTTTGAGACTGGTTAGCGCCGCCTTTTTACGAAACCTGCCAAGCATAATTATATTGCCCCCGATAATCACCACGAACAACGTCACCGCACCAGCGATAGCCGAGCCGTTTACACCATCTCGAACGATCTGTTTTTGACTCTGCCCCACAGGCTTTTTGGGCTCATCACCCATGTCAGGCGATACCGGCTGAGAAGTCACCGTTGCATGAGCCCTCTCCGGCCTCTGCTCGGGACTGGTCTCCGGCTTCGGCTCAACGGGTGTGGGCAATGGTGACTTGCCGGGTATCCCATAATGTTGTGAAGGCGGCGAATGGGTAATACTGCTTGATCTTGCCGACAAAGATAACGTCACGTATCTCAAGAAATCAACAGGCGTCAGGTTCTGTTCTGTTTTCATTGGCAGATACTGCGCGCCACACTTCTCAGCCCAGCTTTTAAGGTAAGCTGACTCACCGGAAAGGTCCCACAGAAGGATTCTGTCACCTGTCCGACCCCTTAAACCGGACAACTGTTCTTCAATCAGCTCAAGGTTCCTTTCGTGATAAAGGTGTCCCAAACGTTCAAAGAGTTCGTCCGGGGAAAGTCCCGAAGCCTTAAGCATACGGTACTGACTGTTAAGGTGTTCGTACCTTGGATCGGATTTCACCCTTTTACTGAAGTGGCGGAGTTTGCCGTCCCATATATCAGGTTCGCCGTCGGAAATAATCAACGCGAACTTGATTGTTTCCTTGCCCTCCCGTTCAAGCAGATATCTGAAAGGAATCTCCAGGTCGGTACAGTAGCTGTGGGCATCGATTTTCTCTATCTCTCCGGCCAGCGCCTCAATATCCGCTTTAGTGTCAGTGACTACGCTGATGTACTCGTAAATTTCCTCATTAAATCCGGCAAGTACTATTCTGAAGGGTTTTTTGAGGGTTCTGAGGAATGCAATTAGCAGGTCTCTCGATTTCAGCCCGGCATCGTGCTTTTTCACTGATCCGGACTTGTCGACGAATATGATCCCTTCGGGGATATCCTCGGCATGCGACACAGGGGAAGCGAGAAAAAATGCAAGGATTAACACTATAATCAATAAAGACTTTGCGGCTTTCATGTATTCACCCCACTGTTGTATGACTCTTTCGTTGAATTCGGCCTGCAACTCCGGAATAATCCAGCCACCTGTTTTGGTCTATCTCTGCCACCACATTCGGCATTCTCAGGGTTCCATTTGGCCACCACTTGGCAGAATTGATCGCTTGTCCTTTTTACTTGCTCCGCAGTTATCCGTTCCAGTAAGCCACCCACTCCGAACAGCCCAACATGTATCCTCCCTTCCATAATTCGGAGACACCGGCTTCCATCAATGGATGCGAGTCGCAATACTCCTGAAGCGTGAAATTTTTCTTTGAACACCGGAGGATGAATTCTCCAGCGCATTTCAAAACGATTCGAGTTTTTCTTCTGTATTTCTTCGTAGATTATTTCATCCCCCACAAACACCTTTTTTACAGCACTACGGACAATATCAGGCATATCCACGCAGGCAAGTCTGATTCTCACCTGCCTGCGTATCAAACAACTCGAGGACTGTCTTTTGATCTGTACATGGGGATAAAGTTCGCATTCTCTGGCCACAAAGCTATCGAACTCGGGGGTATATAAAGCATGCCACAATTCTTGTGCCGACACAGGGATCTCATTTTCCAGACGGAATTCCATGCAAACCTCTCTTGCCTAACCCGGACAGGTCTGTTCCTTGCGCCCTTGGGTTAGGCGCGCTTATTTTGAGCGCTTTATCTTCATCTCCTCAAAACGACAAACCTTATCAAAGAAAATCGATATCATCAAGGGTCATTAAATCTTCATCCGTACATTCTGAAAGTGAGACAACACGATTTGCCTGATTTGCCACCGCTTTTTCAAAAATATTTCTGACGCCCCTTGCGTTGCCGAATTTTTTATCCCCCGGTCCCGATACTTCTCTGAAGAATAGCTTTAAATAAACCATGGCTTTGGGGGTGATTTTGTATCCTGCATTGCCGCACATGAGTTTCATAATCTCAAACAGCTCGAGAGAGTTGTAATCATCGAAGCGAATAAACTTGTTGAAGCGCGATTTTAACCCTGGATTCACCCCCAGGAATTTCATCATCTTGTCAGGATAACCGGCAACAATAACAATGAGATTATCTCGATGGTCTTCCATTACTTTCAGCAATGTATCAATCGCCTCCCTGCCAAAATCCGAGTCATCCCCACCTGACACCAGGGAATAGGCTTCATCAATAAACAATACGCCACCTAATGATTGATCAACAACATCCCTTACCTTAAGCGCTGTTTGTCCCATATAACCCGCCACAAGCCCGGAACGATCTACTTCCACCAGGTGCCCTTTTGAAAGCAAACCCAGTGCCCTGAAGATTCCGGCAAGCGATCTGGCTATAATTGTCTTGCCTGTTCCGGGATTGCCGGTGAAAACAAGATGCAAAGACATGGGAGCAACCGGAAGTCCACGTTTTTTACGTTCTTTATTTGCCATAACAAGGTTGACAAGTGTGTTTACTTCCTTTTTTACTCTTTGTAATCCGGTCAGATTGTTCAGAATATCTATCTGCTCATTCAAATCTAAAAACTGTGAGCCTGCTTTACTTATATTTACATCAAAAGACTCATTATGTAGTTTTTTCTTAAAGCACGCGATGATATCGTGAACATCTTTCCTGCCGGGATCGAGTTCGATGACTTTTTGATAATCCATTATCGCGAGGTCGCATCTTCCCATCTCGTAACATAAAAGACCTCTGCAATAATAAGAATTGGCATCTTCGGGGTTTAATTTAATTGCCTTGTTATAGTCTTCAATTGCTTTTTCAAACTCCTTTAATGCCCGGTAAGCTTCTCCTCTCCAACTATAATATTCGACAACATCAGGATTCAGTTCTATTGCCTTGTTATAATCGGAAATTGCTTTTTTATATTTCAGGGATTCCTTATAGGTCCTTCCCCGGCAGAAATAAAGATAATCATCGTCCGGATCTATGATTATTGCCTTGGAAAAGGACTCTATTGCTTCTCCATATCTTCCTGAATTTAAGGAAGCAAGACCTTCTTTGCGATAATAGTAATAATATGCCATTTTAGCGCTTATTGTTTCAACAGGTATTTGATGGTTTTCGATGACGTTTTATATCAATACTTTCCTCTGCGAGCGCCTGCAGATCTTTGCACATTTCTTTACGGTTTTTAAGAGTGATATACAGAAGAGGAAGCAGGTGAAAAACAATAATCATCGCTATAATAATGTCGCTGAGAGACCATACAAACCGTAAATTGAGAAAAGGGCCAAGAAAGGTTACAACAAGAAAGACGATTCGATAATAAAAGGAATTTGTACCTCCGAGATATTTAAAACATCTTTCCGAGATATGAGCAAATGCGGCAATCGTTGTAAGAGCAAAAACAATAAGACTTACAACGACAACTATCTGGCCGAGAAAGCCGAGACCTGCCTCAAAGGAGGCTGCTGTGAGATGTGCTCCGGTTTGATACTGCCAATTAGAAGTAGAAAGAATCACCAGGCCGGTAATACTGCATATTATTACCGTATCAACAACAGGGGTAATTGCCGACATAAATGCCCCCATTGCAGGGGCCTCTTTATTTGCTCCCTGTAAAAAGGTACTCGTACCCATACCTGACATATGTGAAAACACTCCGCGGGAAATACCAAACTGCATTGCTTGAAGAACAGCATAACCAGCAACCCCTCCGGCAATGGAATAGGGCATGAAGGCACAAGAAAAAACCTGGCCAAGTGCTTTTATTGTCTGAGCAGGATGAAACAGGAGCACCAGAAGTCCGGTAACAACATAGATGGCAATTACAGCAGGAGCTATTGCCGAGCAACAATTGACAATTTTCTTTAAACCACCCAGGATGACCATGCCGACACAAAGGGTCATTAAAAACGCGATCAACAGATTGGGAACGTCGAACCTGTTGTGTACTGCCTGGGCCAGGGAGTTAGCCTGTACCAAATTGTAAAGGACTACTCCCTGAATTAATAGAAGACACGCTACCAGTTTAGAGATAAAAGCCCATTTTCCTGTCATATATTTTTCAAGATAGACCATTGGTGTGGCAAAGGATAAAGAGTTTTCATCAGCAGGCCGCATTTTGATTGCCATATAGGTAGAGGCCATTCTGAAAAACATGCCGAAAAGAGCAGACACCCACATCCAGAACAAAGCGCCCGGCCCCCCAAGGTGGATTGCGGTTCCAACTCCGGCGATATTGCCGATCCCTACTGTCGCGGCTACGGCGGAAAAAAATGCCTTTTTGTGCGAAACAAGTCTGTCGCTGGATTTTGACCGGTCGCTTCGAATGATTTTTAAAAATACGGGTATCCCTTTTTTCCAGGCAATACCACGGGTAAGGTATAAAAAAACTATGCCCAATTCCAGATAAACAAGGCAAAGTACCGGGTCCCATATCCATTTTGCTAATGTAACTATAGCAACTCCTCCTGTATGCCTGTCAGATTCAGGCAGTTACGGCCTATAAGAGTCATTTGTTATGATCTCTGAAATTTAGTGAATAATCCGGGTTAGGGGAACATCAAAGTCAAATTTGATGGGTCAATCCAATTTCAAAAACTGTTTCAAGTCGGATTCAAGTCCATGTCCCTGTAAATGTTTTCCCTTTGCTTTTAAAGAAAGAATCTGCTTGACCTTTGAAGCAATAAGCTCGGGATCAAAGGGATCAGCGAGACAACAGCCGTTTTGAACAGCCTCTCCCTCGAATGTATCCACAATTGACCGATCTCCAATGACAATTACAGCGGTATTCTGAAGAGTTCGGCACAAATTTCTCAACGAATTCAACTCGTCCGGAAAAACGCCTTTTGCGTCAAAAATCACAACCGTGGGGAAATTATCGGCTATAACATCTCCGGCATCCAGAACTCTGTTAACCACCAGAGATTCAAAACCGGTTCGTTTCAACACCTTCTGTGTTATTCCGCCCCTGAGTCTATCTGTTGAAAAAATAATTATCGGAGCCGGCATTCAGCTTTTCGCCTCTGTCATCGCCATTATCAACGCACCCTTGGCAGTTGTGTTAAGAGGGTCTTCAGCAAGGCGGACGCCGGAAATTTCAATGGGTAATTGAATACTATTGAGAACCTTTTCAAACTTCTCCTTGCATCCCTTCGGCATGGCCGTGCCCCCGCTCAAAACGATCGGGATGGGGCTTGAGATCTTTGGCACCTTGTCTGTCGAAGTAAGCACCCGCTGGAGGCTGTCAAGCAGGCTAAAAATGAGTTCATCATAAAAGATATGCAGCGCTGTCGTTATCCTGTCTGTCGGTTCCTTTGAGAGATCCAACCCCTCCTCTTTTATAACCTTTATCTTTGTGGCAGGTACTCCCACAGATGCTTCAACCATTGAATCTATATAATCGCCTGCCTTCTTAATGCTATAGGTAATTACAGGAAAAGAGAGGTACGAGAGACAGACATTGCACATTCCTCCGCCCATGCTTATTCCTATGCCTGTATAGTCATCGCTTGCAAGCTCGGACACTACTATAGCCATTCCTTCGTTTATGGAGACAGGGGAATATCCCATGCTGCCAAGAAACCTTTTGATTACCGACTCATGATACACCACAGAGCCTCCTCCATCAATGGGTTCGCCAGGAATGGCAAAACATAGTGTCTCACCGAAATTCCTGGGTTTTTTAATAAGTGTGCCCACTATGGCCTTGATAACGCTCATGCCCTCTTCTTCATGTGAACTCAAAAACCCTTCTTTTACGGGCTGCCTGCTATTCATATTAAACATGTTTGCAAAACTTTCGGCGGAATAGCCGATGACGTAAAACAAGTCCCCTCGTTCATAATACATGACCTGATTTTTGTTAAGAATACTCCTGGAAAATTTTGATTTGGGAACCGTAAAAAATGCGTTCAACTGTTTAACCACATGAATGTGCTTAAACTTCTCTTGGGCTGCTACGATATGGCTGGTCCCTATATCCAGACCTACCGGCCCATCCGGGCTTTCCGCATCTTCCCCAATCTCTCTTTCGCTGGCGATCACCGGCTTGAGCGAAGCCCCCTCTGCTTTTTCAATCCGCTCGTCAGCCTTTTTGTCACTTTCCCCGATTGGCTGGGCATATCCGCCAAGGGTCTGGCTCTTAAATGCCTCGAAACGCTCTTTTTGTTCGCTTAAAAATTCTTTTTCATCTGCCATTTTTCTCTACCTCCCGGTTCTTTGTGTATGTCTCGTTAACCCCTGGGTTACGGGTTTATCTGCCTTTAAGCATCAGGGAAACTTCCATCCTGTTTTGAGTCTCCATAAAAACATTATGTATTTGCTTGAACATTCCATCATACCTCTTCAGATGTGGGAACTTGACATCTTTATCACTGGAAATTTGCTGGAGTCCGATGTTGATATCATCAAGTCGTTTGGCGACGATTTTCTTTTCCGCCTCTATTTGATTCAGCTCATCTTTTAACATGTTTGTGAGATTCAAGGTTGATTCCACATCCTTTGTTGCAGCCTTTACTTTGAGGCGCAGATCGCTAATTTCCGCAGTTAACACATCTCTTTTGGGCCCTGTTTTTTCTATGTTTTCGACACACTTTCTTGTTCTGCTACCATATGATACCATGTACGCCTCAACTGAAGACATGGCTATACTTATTCCTTCAAGCTCAGCGGTCATGGCATCTATCTCATTCTTAAGCCTGCTGTTTTCCGCTTCTAAAAATGTCTTTGTATTCTGAAACTCATTAAATCCCCTGAGTTCGTCTACAATTTTCTCGTATTCTTCTTCGCCCATGGCTGCATCTTCGGGATCTTGTGCTCCCTTAATGTCTTCCATCATAATTCTCTGCCTTTCAATTGTCGCTCACTCCCACTTTCATAAAACGCCTTTTTCGCCTGAAGCTTTTTATCGGAAAAAGCGGAATGAAGCTTGTTTACCACTGTTTTTGACTTTTTAAGCTCATTCATAAGCATGTACTTATCATCCAGCGCTTCCTTCAACTCTTCCTCAAGGGTTTTTGTCTTTCCCACATAAACCAGCTTTTCACCTTTTAACACATTTATCTCATTTCCATACTCGGCAATCTTTTCCAAAGCGTTATTCAATCTGGAGTCAAGGAAGGTTATCTCTGACATAAGATCCGTCTTTTCTTCCTCCAGACTGCCGCACCTTTTTTGGTATTCAATAACAGCTTCCTGGAGCTTTGTTGTCCTTGACTTCATCTCGCTGATGCTCGCCTGGACGTCGTTTCTTTCCTCTGTCAGCTGGTCGGTCTCTATCTGCAACTCCCTTTTAGATGGCATCTCCTCTGCCATTCGGGCAATGGTCTCCTTGAGCTTTGATTTCGCTCTCTTTAAATCAGCCATCATCTCCTTGGACTCATTGAGATCTTTTTCGAGAACCGAGTTTATTTTCAGCACTCTTTGAAGCTGAACCTCCATGTTCTTAATAACCATAAACATGTCATTTACGGTCTTTTCCAGGTCAACTGCATAAACACCCTGTTTTAAGGCCTCGAGTTCCTTTATTTTGGGCATAATAGTCTCCTGGACCTTTTCTATCCGTGATTGGCCGGTAGCTTGTTGCTGTAATATCTCCTTCAAACGTTCGTCGACATTCTGCTGATTTCCCCAAACAGGCATTTCCATGGATTCGCCAATTTCCTGATTTTGCTTCCGCTTTGATGTATCAATAATAGTCATGGCCACCCCATTGTTATCTTTTGTTTGTGTAGTAATTAGTCTTGACCTTTCTTTCAACAACCTGCATCCTGTTGTAGAGATCTTTCAGCGCCTTGATGCCCCCGGTAATTTTTTCATCGAGATTATCCACATTGGTAGCTTTCACGGGAACCTCACGCTCAAGCATGCCCATTTTGTTTATGAACACCTCCATCTCACCCTTCATAAAATCTATACCCTTAACAGTACTGCCAAGGACGGAGATCTCGGCGCGGAGTCTTTCCGAGACTTCCAGGTGTGTATCGGAAAGTTTAGCTTTTTCTGCCTCATAAAATTGTATTTCGTTTATAATGTCGCGCTCTCTTGCTAACAACCTCACCAGTTTCTTCTTGAGAACATCCGACCTCTTAAGCAATATCCGGCTTTTTCTTCTCTTTTCCGAAAGCTGGAGTTGGAAATCCCTGACACTCCTGGACATCAAATGGTTTTCTTCTTCAAGCCTCTCAACCTCGGAAACTACCCTTTTCTTTTCCATGGTGAGATTTTCTCTGTCGATCTTCAAGACACCCCCGCCTTTTGAGAGGCTTTTTAACAAGGCTTCCTTCTTTTTAATCCACCTGTCTTCCATCACTCCCGAAGAAGGGCTTTGTATGTAATCGTCTTCAGCAATATTCATTATTTCTCCCCAAGAATAAGCCGGGTAAGTTCAGCCTTGGTTTGTTTCTCATTATATTCAATGCCGCGTTCTTCACAGATGGAAAGAAGCTCCGCCTTTGTAATCCTCATCAAGCTCTCCTCTGTAAATTCAGACTCTTCCGACGCGGCAGCCTCTTCAACAGCCTCTGCTCCAGATTCGGCAACCTCTGCGGCAACCCCGGATTCGCTTACATCAACCCTGTTAAACCTTTCTTGTTGCCACCAATTCCTGAGATTATTGATCGCCTCGGTCAATTCCTTCCCCGATGCATTAATGTCAAATGTTATATCTTCACCGCTGATCACCTTGATAGCTTCAAATGCTTTCTCTCTGATATCAAGCTCCTTATCCTTCAACACCTTGATTAAAGGCAACACAGCAGAAATATCCTTGATATTGGCAAGAGCCGTTACAGTCGCCTTCCTGACCCTTGAATCTTCGTCTCTAAGACATTGCACCAGCGAAGGCACAACGTCCGTATAGTCTTTCCAGCCGATAAAAGTAGCCGCGGTTCTCCTCACTTCAGGATTTTCATCCCTCAAGGCCTTTGTCATCACTGGTATCGCTTCTTCATTCTCTGCCATCTTGTAAAGCCCTCTGAGACATCCTGTGCGTATCCTGTGGTCCTGGTGATCAGCATTTCCCTTGAAAACAGGAATGGCCCGGGCATCACCTATTGAGATGAGCGAATTTATTATTTCGGAAGTCAGCTCCGGATTATCAAATTTTACAGCCTCCATAAGGATGGGAACAGAGGCAACAGATGCTATCTTTCCAAGCTCTGCGGCTGCAAGGATTTTGATATCTATCTCAGCATCAAGGAGGTCATTTGCGATCTTGTTGAATATTTCCCGCTCTGAGAGCGTCTCAAATTCGCCATGTCTTAAGGCCCTTGCTATGGCGGATTCAACATTCTTGTTCACCCTGTCATCCGCCGCCGCCTTATCGCTTTCTTTAGACAGTCCGGCCGCTTTCCTGAGCTTCTTCCCCCTCACAGCTTCCGCCTTTTTCTGTTCTCTGGCCTCAACGATACGGTCCTTCAGCCGCTGTATCTCTTTCTCATATTCCCTTACATCAGCGATAAGCTTCTTGATCGGCTCTGTTTGCAGAGCACTCTCATCACCCGAATAATTTGCTCCTTCCTTGCCTATCTCAAGATACAATGCCTTTATCTTCCTTTCGTATTCTTCAATCTTATCCTCCAGGCGTCTGGTTTCACTCGGTCTTGACATGCCAAGACCTGAGGTAAACATGCCTGCTACTTTTTCCGGCAAAAACGTCGATTTTTTTGCCGCGGTGAAAAGTTTGTTAAGAGCGTCGGATGTCACATCATACGCAGACACCATTGCTCTGCCCCCAAAGTTCAACACCCTGGCCACACCACCTATGAATCCTGATCTTTCGTGATAAGAATTTTCCATAACTGCCTCCTTGCTTTAAACTCTGATTTCGAACTCAGGGGGTTTTGCCCCAACCGCGACTAAATGTCCTGCGATTTTGCCCATTTGTAGAAATTACGAAAAGGCTTGTCATACTCTTCAATGGCGGATTGCAGCTTGCCATTCATCAAGCCTGCATCCTGTTTAATGCTGTTAATGATCTCGGTTAACCTGACATTAACATTTGAATCCCTGTCATGCTTTTGAATCTCATTCTGAAGTCTTTCAATTTCAGCGTCTATGTCATCAAATTTGTCCATCTCCTGCTTTAGGGAGGTCAGACGTGAATACCTTTCGGCTAACTCTTGCTTCAGTCTTTTTCCCTGTTCCAGCTCATCGTCCAGGCTCTTAATTCCGGAGTTTAATTCATTTGTCTCTTTAGCAGCTTGTTCAAACTCCGCTACCAGACGTTCCTTTTCGTCTCGCAGCCTATTTACTTCATCCACTATTGTCGCTTTCTCAACATCGCCTCCCACGTCGGTCGTAAGATGCTGGATCTTCTCTTTCAGATCCTCCTTTTTTGACAAAAAGGACCTTTCCTGCGCGTGCTTCTCATCTATTTGTGTATTGAGCCCGGATTTCTCCTTTTCAAGCCTCTCCTTGTGTTCATTGACTTCAGCAATATAGTCGTTAATTGTCTTCTCTATCTCAGCCTGATTCTGAATCGCATCAAAAGTATCGGGATCAAAACCTTCGGGCATCAGTCCGACAAGGATATCTCTCGTGTTTCTCATCACAGAAATCTCATTCTCCAATCCGCTTGACCTTGTTTTCAGGCCCGCCATCTTTTTTTCAACATCCTCCTTTTTGACCAGGCTCTTCCGGTGAATCGATTGAAGATCTTTGAATCTGTCCGATAATCTGCCAACATGTCCACGCACATGCGCAATTTGTCTTTTTATGTCCGGCAAAGTTGCCTGTTTGTTTTCGATCTCCTTTTCAATTGTCTTTAGCTCCTCGTGTTTACTTTCGGCAGCCTCCCTCTCTTCCCGAATGCCGGCCAACTCCTTTTCAGCCTCACTCAAACGGAGCTCGGTCTCTCTGATGGCTTTTTTCGTTCCCTGAAGCTTTGCGCGGCCTGTCGCGACTTTGGCCTCAATATATTGAATTTCTATTATAGACTTGCGTATCTCGGACACAAGGATCTGCTTCTTCTTTGAAGCATGCAGAAGGTCTTCGGTCTTGTCCAGGAAGTTGAGCAAATTTTTATTTGCATCCACTGTTGCGCCAGGATATTGTGGCATATCATTACCTCATGTCTGCTGTTTTGATGAACATGGAACTCATAACCTGCACCAGCCCGGCAACCTTCTTTTCTGCCATTCTGATATCCTTTTCAAGCCAGACCTTATCTACGAGCAGTTTTTTCAGCGCATCCCGACTTTCTTCAAACAACCTGTATGAGGTTTTCAACCTTTCCCGGGCGCTATCCAACCCTGTAGCGGCTTTGTCATAAACCATGATTTCTTTTTCAAGAGCACCTACGGTGTATATTTGTTCGGCATTTTCAGTAGAAAGACTATCAGCTTGTTCTTGATTGTCCGCCAGCATTTTCTGAAGCTCTTTTAATTTAGCGGACAGCAATGCCGACTCTTGTTTCCGTTCTTCCACATCAGCCTTAAGCACCTCCCTCTCAGCTTGAATGGCCTTAATATCTTCGAGAAACGCAACTTTCTCATCAAGTCCGGAGATAGCCTCGGTCATATCCTTGATTGCTGTCTCCAGCTCAGATAACTGTTGCTTAACAGCATCACGCTCTGCGATTCTGTTCAAAAAAGAAGCGCTTAATTCATTAAATTCCTCTTCAATCTTGTCTCTATCCAGGGATGTTTTTGATAAAAAACGGGATATATCGTTCGACAACTTGAGCTTTTCTGCTTCCATTTCGTCCACACGGGAAGACAGTTTTATGTTCTCAGCATCAAGGGCGGCATTGCTATCAGAAATTTCCTGTATGTCTTTGTCCACATTTTCGATGTTTCTATTTAAAGAATTTTTCAAATTATTAAGTTCTGCAAGTTCAGCATCTCTGCTCTTAATTTCTTTGAACAAAAAAGAGGAGCCTTCTTCCATCTCTGTCTGTTTCCTGCGGAAGAGGAAAATAACACCCTGGCTATCCTTTATCTCTCTTTCAGTTACCGCAAGTCCTCTTCTGAACGCTTTCAATTGTGCGGAACCCTTTCCTGTTTCAGAATCAATATGCTCCAATTCCTCCGACAATCTATTTAGAGTCATTCTTTCTGAATCACGCCTCTCGCGTAATTCAGATATCTCTTGATTACTCATCGCGTCAAATTTGTGTGACATATCACCTGCCTGCTATGTATTTTTCCCAGTTTTCCTGGAACTGGACAAGTTTATCCTGGTACTGAGCCCTTTCTCTGACGGCTGTCTCAGCCGTGGCAACGGTTCTGGTCAATTCTGCCTTCAAGTTAGCCACCTCCAGGTTGAGCGCTTTGTTGCTACTGCCGACCTCTGCGAGCTTCCTTTCCATTTCAGCCTTTTCATTGAGCGCGGCTTTGACTTTCTTCCTTAGGTCTTCGTTCTCCCTGGTGGCGGCATCGGCTACTTTCCGCAGCTCGGTCTTTTCCGAGAGAATGGTCTTTGCCCGTTTTTCTACCTCACCTTTCTCGGTCGTTAAACTCTTAATTTTGTTTTCAGCATTCGCCACATAGTTGAAAGCAGATTCGGCTTTCTTCTCTGCCTGTGCCTTCCCCTCTTCGGCAACGTTGAGGTGTTCCTTCAGACTTTTAACCTGTTGCTCAAGTTCGGTATTTTCACTCACGAGTTGACGCACTCGATTATCCAGCATATCGAGTATACCCTGCTCTATTGCCTGCGATTCCCGCAGCAGGTCTTCAACGGCCGGCTTTTTTGCCTGAAAATCCATTTCGAGTTTCTTCACCGCCTCCTGCACGCTCTTCAGAAGTGCTGCCTTTGACACGCTGTCTGCAATCATAGAATTCTCTTTACTTTCGTTCATAGCCACCTCTTTCAGCTTTGGCTAAATTTTGACAATAACATCTCCGACGCTAAAATAGTTTCTGGCCTGATTTCCCACCATCATTGTTGAAGCTATATTTATGGAAGCGCTCAACGGGATACTGATCAACGGAATCAATTTGTAGGCCCTGCCAAAGAATCGGGGGCTGATCTTCCTGGTCACATCCTCCGCCGCATAAGCTATGCCCTTATTGATGTACTTTGCCGCTGTCGCATCAACCATGTTTTTAAAGGTGCTGGCGGCAATCCCTTTTACCATCTGTGCGCTCCCTGAAAAGCCCAGCAGCGCAAGGGTTACCGCCTTTATCTCATCTTCATCTATCCCCGAATCATAGGCAACGGATATCGAATAACACAGCTCTATTTGTGTCCTTAGGAGATAGGCCAGATCAGCAAAAGCGCCCACAACAGCCGTTCCTATAGTCCCTATAACCGGCAAAGCAGCAGGCGCGGATGTAAGGCCTCCGAACGCGCCGGCTTTTATGGCGCTCCTCTTTATCAACTTGCTGCTCACTTCGTATGATATATCCAGTTTTGATCGATCTCCGCGCTCCAGAACGCACTCTTTTTTCATCACCCATACTTCTTCACGTATCAAGGGCAAAGCCTCACCGGACAAGCCGAGTATTCCTACCAGCCAATCGCCTTTCTTTATCTGCGAGCAGGGTTTAACATAGAAGTCATCCTCTGCGTTCTCTGCGATGTCATTCGATCTTTTCATCGTTAACCAGTGAATCCGGCAGGGTTTAGCCTTTCCGCCCTTTCTTTTTTGCGCTCCTCAATACGCTTTTCAAAGCCTTCCAATTTCGAAAAGAGTCCCATCATTTTTTCGTCCTTAAAAACATCAAGCTCAGGAGACTTTTTTCTGACTTCCGTCAGTCTTTCTCCTATCTTTTTTACGATCTCGCGCTTCTTATTCTCGAGTTCATGCATATCATAGGTCAAGAATATCCCCCTGGTAGAGGACTTAATCGCTTCATACGCCCCTTCCAGCTTATCAGCAAAGGCATCTCCGAAATGTTGCATCTTGTACCTGAATCCTTCTCCCATGTATTCCCCCTTTCATGAATTTTAACTACTTGCTGTTACATCACTTTTTCTTGGCGCGGCCTTTCAACTCATCCCAGTATTCATCAGGCATATCCTTGCAAAGCTTTAACGCCCCGTTTGCCCCGGCATATAAAGGTTCTTCCACCTTACTGACCCTGCCGTATCCCAGCGTCTCTTTCATATAGCTTTCAATCTCCTTTTTCAGTCCCACGATCTGGCTTCCCCCACCTGCCAGGATGACATTTCTTTTTAACCCGTCCTGAAATTCGGGATCAAAACCGGCAACAAGATCTCTAACTCCTTCCACAATCTCCGGAACTATAGAACTGCAAGCTTCTCTGAGTTCACTGGTGACATCATGGCTGGTCGGTTTGCCTCGGACAGGAAGATCTATGGTAACCTTCTCACCCTGTGCCGAGACAAAGGCGCATTCTTCTTTAAACCTCTTGATCATTGTCACCGTAAAATTGGCATCCTTGTATTTTTTCTTAATGAGATCGAGAAAAACCTGGTCGATGTGATCACCGGCCTTAAACGTGGTTATCTGATCCTCTTCGGATGGTATGGTTCCGTGCATCCTGCACAAATCAACAGTCCCTGCCCCGATATCTATAATAAGGGCATTGGAAAAGATGTCGAGTCCATAGGCAACAGCGAAAGGTTCCGAGACCACCATGATGTCATCAAGTATCCCCCCTGCTATATCAAGCAGGTCCTTCTTGTTTTTCGTGCTGGCCAAAGCCGGAGCTCCGATTACCCCCCTTATGATCAGATCCCCGGTTTCCCCTTCTGTGGCAAGACCGACAAGGTGTTTCAAAAGTTTCTTTGCAACGCTCTTTGCCTTTTCATATTCTTCGAGATGTTTTTCAGAAGAACCGGAATGCTTGAGCACACCTTTACTAAAAGGTCTATACAGGTCGAGAGCCATTCTGTTCTCAAGGGCATCATCTCCAAAGACTATATCTGTTCCGAGCATCTTGCTTGAAACCACATCTTTGGGAAACCCAACATAACTGGAAATAAAGGCCCTTATGCCGTTGTCGGCGGCTATGACACTTCTTGAGGTGCCAAGATCAATCCCAACATTTAACACTTTAGTTTCCGTCATTTTTTCACCCGCTCCAAATAAATGATTAAATTCTGTTTATAGTGTCTCGGCCAGCAATTTATTTTCTTCAACAATCGCATGCAAAAGCTTCTTTTTCCCGGTATCTAATTTCGTCTCTTTGACCTGAGAAATCGATCTTGCGGAATGGACCACACCATGTTTCTCTATAGAAGATAATCTGCCCTCGATTTGCGAGATCTTATCTTCCAGCCTCTTCAGCGCCTCAACATCATGGGATGTCTTGTAAAAGATTTTGCTCGCCCCTTTCTTAATAAACACAAACGGCCGAGATATGGTCGAAGTAACAGGTCTGGTTATCTTTAACACATTGCCCCATACGGCATTGCCGCCCCTCTTCATGCAACTGCATGAAACCATACCCGCATATTCAGCCGTCGCGCAGGTATATTTCCCTGCTTCATTCAACGTGTTCAATCCACGGGCCGTCTTGTCAACGACCCTGCTCGTCCCTTCCTTAATAAACACAAACGGCCGCGACATGGTCGAAGCGACAGGCCTGGTTATTTTTAACAGATTGACCTTTACGGCATCGCCACCCTTCTTAAAGCAACTGTACGAAAACATACCAGCATATTCAGCTGTCGCGCAGGTATATTTCCCTGCCTCATTCAACGTATTCAATCCATGTGATACGATTTTCATGATTCAGCCACCCCCTGTGCAGGATTATATTATAAGATACTATGCGCGCCTATAACCCGCCTTGCTTTTTACGTCCGAACATAAGTCTGCCCCAGCCACGCCGGCTTTTCCTCTCCAACTCAAGAGGTTTTTTCTCCACAGGCTGAAACTGCCGGTCATTGGACCACACGCAGACATTGGAAACTATCTCCTCATCCATAGCGATATGAGCGCCTTCGCATTCAATAACGTAGCATGGATATCGCTGATGCAACTTAACAATCGCTCCGGGTCTGACCTGGAGGCCGTTGAGTCTATGAAGCTGTTTATCGACATTGCAGTTTATATAGGCAACCCGAGCGGACTGGCCTATTTCCAACTCGGTTAGAGAGCTAACCACGTTATGGGCGGTCTTGGCGGAACTCCGGCAGCATTCCCCTTCAGGTATAGGTCTCCCATGAGGGCATTCTCTGGGATGACCAAGTAATGTGCAGATACCATCCACCAGTTCGCTGGAGACGATATGCTCAAACTCACAGGCGCCTGTCTCAAATTCTTCCCCAAAGATATCATAAAGTAATCTCTCGGCTATCCTGTGAGCGCGTATTATCTTTCGCGCACTATTCTCGCCGGTCTCGGTCAGCTCTATCTTTTTATCGGTCAATTCAATCTGACCTTCCTGCAGTAACTCGTCAACTATACGCGGATCAAAGACTCCGTTCACGGTGTCCTTTAGAATATCCATGGAATCCTGCCCTGCCTCTCTCATTCCCCACAATCTTTCGAGATGTTCCTCTTTGTGTCTCTTTTTCATGTCCATGATACAGTCTTCCTCCAAGCTCTAAAGCAGCGCCACAAGCGCCCAATTCAATGCCCCTGCTGTTACAATGGCGCTTAAACCGATACCGAAAAGCATCGCCAGGGTGTTCTTTCCCCCGACCTCTTTTGTCATGGCCATTATATTAGCAAAACAAGGGGCAAATATCGTGGTGATGATAACAGCTATTATACATTGCACATAGTTTAACTGTTCTTTTCTTACGAGATTTATAATCAAGCCCGCACCTGCTTCGTGCCTGGCAAAGCACAGGATAATGGCGTCCACCATCGCCAAGGGGAGGCCCAATACCCCCTCAACAATGGGACTCAACAACTTTTTGATACCATCCAGAATCCCCAGTCTGTCGATAGTAAAGAGGGCAAGGGCGGCGTAAACAAAAACAGGCAGCGATTCTTTGAGAAACCAGTAAAGCCTGTAATACGTTTTTTTGAGAACACCCTTCAGGTTAGGCAACCGTATTGCCGGCAGCTCCTGTATAAAGGCGATTTTCTCTTTATCCTCCCTCAAAAGAACTTTGTTCAGAACAATCCCCGCTCCCAATCCCACGAAAGCCATAACAGAAAAGAACAGAAGAAACGCGCCCATCCCCATCCTCCCGAGTATGCTCATATTAAGACCCATCTGCGCCGAGCAGGGGATTGCAAAGGCTATTAAGTACACGGCTATATATCTTTCCCTTTTTGATCGCAAGGTTCTGGTTGTCAAGGTAGCCATGGTCTTACAACCAAAACCAAGAACCATCGGCATGATTGCGCCGCCACTCAATCCCAGCTTTCCGAGAAGCCTCTTGGTCAAGACAGAGAGATTAGGAATATATCCAATGTCTTCAAGCGTATTGAACATGAGAAAAAAGACCGCCAAGATAGGTAGAACCGTCAAAAGGGCGTTGGCCAGCCCCAGGGAGAGCACACCGTAATCCCCTATCAGAAGATCATGCCAGAATCCCGTGGGGGAAATATCGCTTATTGCACTCTGTACAGGAAGCCATAACTTGTCATTCATCCATTCTGATGCCACATTGGCCACATTGATCACGAGAAAAAACATGGTGTACACTACCATAAGGAGGATAGGTATCCCGAACACAGGATGACGGCTTAACCGGGCAACGCTCATGGAGAACCCTTTAAACACTACCTTTTGTTTCTTGACCACCTTCTCCACAACATCATCTATCCATCGATTCCGTTTGTTAATGATCCCCCTGCCGATATTACCCCTGTATTGCCTTTTGATCTTATCTATCTCTTTTCTCAATTTCACACAGATTATTTCATCATATTTTTCTTTCAGTCTATCTGTCATGAATGGATCATCGATCAGGAGAAGAAGAGACACTGTTGCCTTATAAGCAAGATCATCCGGCAGCCCTGACTCAACGGATAAAAGCCCGTCTTCTATGATATCACCGTATCGCACATCCCTTTTTCCTGTCCTTGCCCTGACAATGGCTTTCTTCAGCTCATTTGTGCCCAGGCTATAGACTGCAATGGATTCCACAACCGGAATGCCCAGGATACGTGACAACTCGTCTGAATCAATCCACATACCTTTTTTTGCGGTCTCATCTATGGCATTTAGAGATATGACCATCGGTATCCCCAATGTCAACAAATCCTCGGTCAGAGCAAGAGATTGCTTAAGCCGATTGGCGTCAATGCACTGAACGATGACATCCGGTCTTTCGGAAAAGATCGCATCGCGAACCATAAGCTCCTCTTCCGAATGGATGTACATGGAGTTAAGACCAGGGGTGTCAACGACCTCATAGATTTGGCCGTCTATCCGGCAGTGTCCTTTTTTTGTTTCAATGGTAGTCAGCATGGAGTTGGCCACCAAGGCATACTCCCCTGTGAGATTGTTGAATACCTGACTCTTTCCGGAGTTAGGCAGCCCAACAATGAAAATCTTTTTGATTGAAAGTGGTTTGCTTGACTTTTCCATAGCCCTAGGATAAATATTTATATGTTTTTTCCTTGTAAGATCAGATAAAACAACTGTACTTTTAACTTCCCGCGGACAGAGTCCTTTTTTATTATGACATACCAAATCAGCAAAGATTGTATCGGTTGCGGCACATGCGCCAAAAAGTGCCCGGAAAACGCCATTGACGGCGAAATCAAAAAACGCTTTGATATAGATCCATTCCTCTGTATTGAATGCGGCACATGCTTTAGCATCTGCCCACGAAGCGCCGTCATGGACCCTGATGGAAATCGCCCTCCCAAAAAACGCAGGAAGAAAATCTCCAGAGCTAATATTGACCCGGAACTTTGTGCCGGCTGCAGGACCTGCTTTTTAAACTGTCCTCGAGAAGCAATATCGGTCATCAAAAAAGGGCTCTTTTCCGGCGTCTATTGCCATGTGGACCCGGATATCTGCATCGGATGCGGCACATGCACTAAATTCTGCATCACAGGTGCGGTTAAATTAACCTGAGCCTTCATTCTCTTTTACCATCCACACCTTGAAATAGTATCCGCAGTTCGGGCAATAACTTATGGTGTTTTTGATTGTAGCCATATAAATTCCCAGCAGCAGCATGGGAATTCCAATCAGAGCGCCTATCACAAAAAGACAACAAAACACGCCGGCCGCTATCAGCATTAATGGCCACTTTCCTGAATGCTGTTTTATTTTAAGAATAACCATAGGGGTTTTGCAGTTGCGGCACTCCACGGAATAGTTTGTCTTTTCTGTCACACTCATAAGACTTTTCCCGCCTTCCTCTATTTTTTGGATTTATATTTGTTTATCCCAAGTGATAACCCCAGACCGCCTCCTGCAAGCCCGGCAATCTTTGTGACAACACCTGCCAGAACTATCTCGGCTGCGCTGGCCGTAACCGCAATTGCGGCAATCCCTGCCAGAAGCCCCAGGCCTCCGCCAATAAGAACCTTGCTGCCGATTTGAACAACATCTGAAATCTCCACCTGTCTTTCGGAAACAAAACTCAATCCATCATCAAATTCTTCCATCTCTCTCTTTTTTTCATTTTTCAAACGGATAGAATGTTTTGTATTTTCGTAACTATCAAGTCTCTCTTCCATATCTTTTCACTTCCTTTCAAGATTTTTAAGACCGCAGACTACTGAACTATTTGGTATTACTCACTAAAAAATAAAAATTCCTATCCTGTTAAAATAAAACAATACGTTTTCTCGTCCTTTTTTTCTTTTTTTCAGCATGATCTTTTTCTGTTGCTTTTCTGGCCAGATTGACACCTGCGCCTGCAACGCCTCCTCCCGCACCCACCTTAACGGCCAGCAGATGGGCAAAGAGCGTCTTTATTCCGATGGCGGGGAGCATGGCTATCATACCGACAGTGCTTGCTATTATGCCGGCTCCTGCTCCAACAGCCACTGTCTTGCCTATGCATTTTAAGGAGCCTCGGGAATCGCACTCTTTGCCGGTCATCTTTTTGTGATGAAGCTTGCATACATATGCACTGTATCCTCTGAATTCACATGTCGCACAATGCGGATATTCTTGCATAAAAGCCTCCTGTCTTATAAAAAAACCATACATAACCACGAGATATAAATACTTGATACCAATAGAAAAAGAAACATCACCGGTATCCCGATTTTAGCAAATTCAGCATAGCTTATAGTATTGCCGTCTTTTAGATCAACACTGTGCCGCGAACTGAAGTTTTCAACCAGTGTTGCGGCCACAGGCCCTGCCGTAGCTCCTACGATGGTAGCGGAAGACCCGGCAAGAACGCCAAGCGACAGCGCCCACCAGATTATATGGTGAGGCAGCGACAGCCCGATGCCGAATACGATCGGAAAAAATAAGGCTGTCGAGGGGCCCGCGCTCAAAAAAGCGGTCAGAAAAGCGGCCGTCCACATCAGAACAAGACACAGGGGCAAAGGCCTGCCTGATGACAAAGTGGCAATGCCGTCTGAAATATATCTCAAAATACCTGATGCCTCCAACCCTCCAACCACGATAAAAAGCCCGGCAAAAAAGAGTACATCATTAAATCCGAGCCTGCTCATAAGCCTGCGCCTGTTTATGCCGGATAACAAAAAAAGTGAAAGCCCGCCAAAGAGCGCTATGGCAGACGGGTTCAATGAAATCCTTTTAGAAATAATAAATAAAAATATTACATGAAATAAGATAAAAACCGCTCTCCTTACAGCGCTTTGTTCCCTTTTTGTAAGCCGGGGTTCCACGATCTCTGCCGTAGAGGACAAATCTTTCCGACAATCCGCAAAATTGCTGGTCTTCAGCCTCAGGAAGACAAGAAGTATGGCCATAAGTATCAAGCAGATCGGCATCATAAAGACAATAAACTGATTGAATCCAATCCCTGCCTCTGCAGAGATCAACATATTCGGAAAATCCCCTATCATGGTTGAAGCACCGCCAAGGTTGGACGAGATAACTTCTCCGATAACAACCGGCCTTGGGTCAAATCCAACAAGAGCAGCCAGCTTCAGTGTCATCGGCACGATGATAAATATGGTGGTCAGATTATTCACAAGCAACGAAAACCCATAAGTAATTAAACAAAAGAGTATGAGTATCTTTAATCTGCTTTCCCCTGCAAATTTGTATATCCTGTATGCAATACAGTCAAAAAAACCTGCTTCATCCAGAACCACCGAAATAATGCCCATACCTAACAAAAGGGATATGGTGTTAAATTTGATGGCAAAAAAGGCGTCAACCGGGCCATAGATTCCCCCAAAAAGCCCTGTTAACACACATAAGAACGCAAAAAAAAGAGCAATATATGTCCGGGCCGCAATATTCTTATATATGAAGTAGAACATTAAAACCACCATCTTGAGAAAGAGAACAATCGTCACTACCTGTTTGAACCATGTAAACGATTTGATCTTCAATCCCCTGGTTGCCGGCAACCGGTTATCAGCCGGAACATATATGTCCTGGTTGCGACCATTGCGGTTGACGGTCAGCTTAATGCTCGAGCCGGCAGGACCGGCGCTCAAGATACGCACGGCCATCTCCGGCGATGAAATAAACACCCCGTTGACACCTATGACCCTGTCCCTTTTTTTGAGTCCGGCTCGTTCAGCCGGAGAATTCGCATAGACACGGCTCACGATAATATCCGCATTTCTGCCGCCTGTTGCGGTAGAGAGAACAAACTCTGCGCCGGAATTGCCCGCGTTTCCTGTTTGAGCTAATGATCTGTTATATACACTGTTTTCAATCCTCTTTCCATAAAATGCCCATACAATCAAAAACAGGAGCAGCCCGAGAAAGAGGATCACCTTAAGGTCAAACCCCTCAAACCCGACAGTATTGTCGACCACATTCGGCCTGGCTGTAAAAGTTTTGTTCAACATTCTTCTTCCACCGGTTCAAAATGGACAAAAACCTGCTCCAGGTCCATGATCTTTTTAAGCAGCATCTCCCTGACCCGTTCAGAGATCCTTTCGCCTTCCTCGAGCGTGCATTGATTATCCACAAGGATGCTCAGATCAACCCACACCTTTTGACCAATATGTCTGGTCCTCAAATCAGAAATGCCTCGTATGTCCTCAAGGCTTTCAACAATCGTTTTTATCTCTTCGCCATAAAGATTATTGACCGAGGTGTCCATCAGGGCTTTTACGGAATCTATCAATATCTTTATGCTTACCTTGATAATAATCGCCACAACAAAAAGGGCTGCTATTGGATCAAGATGATGAAAACCCAATCTTGCCCCTACAACCCCGACAACCACGGCCATGGAAGAAAAGCAATCCGCCCTGTTTGCCCACGCGTTGGCCAGCATGGTCTGACTCTTAAACTGGGTTCCGACACAGCGCATATAACGAAAAACCATTTCATTGACGCCGATAGATATCAGCCCCATAAGAAGGGCGGTTAGATGAGGCGAAGTGGACGGCGCCCGCATAAGGTGTCTGATCGATATTGTAATAAGGATAGCAGCTCCTGAGATAATCAGGAGGCTTATGAACCCCGCGGCAACAAACTCAATCTTTCCGTATCCATAGTGAAATTTTTTACTGGTCGATTTGCTGCTGATTTTCTGGCTAAGTATTATAGCAAAAGCAGTGATAATATTTGAGCCTGAATGGAGCGCGTCAGCTATACATGCTTTGCTTCCGCTGGTAAAGCCCACGAGCAGCTTTAAAAAAACCAAAGCCAGATTTACCCAGATGCCGACCCATGCAATCCGTTTTTCACATATTTTACATCGCTTATTCCGCATAAAACTCTGCCTTAAAATTCCTCTTCATCAAATTCTTCGGTTTTCTTCCCGGCAGCATAATGACTTTTTCTTCTTATTGTCTGAATCTGTTTCTTCAGCCTTTCTTCCCTTCCAATGCCGGTAAAATGCCGTATCAGATATCCTGTCACACCGGCTATGGCAACAACGAATACCAGACGAATGCTGACCGCATTACCCCAGAAGATATAGACCGGCACATGATCGAAGTTCTGTATGCTGAACAAGACCGCGATCACAGTCAAAATTATAGTTGTTATAGTCTTCATCTATTTCCCCTATACCCCTACCGCATTGGCTGTGCAGCCGTGTAAAGATTATTTGTTGCAGGAGCGGTCTGTCCGCCTGAAAGAGGACGCCAGACCAGATTGTTAAAGGCTGCCGGATGATAGGCCAGAGGCTGTTTTCCCATTCCCGGCTTCCATTCATTTATAAACATCTGACTAAAAGCAGCCGCCACCATGGCCTGCGGAGTTTTAGGCTTTACCCTGTCATGGCTAAACACTATCGCAAGAACTGCGAGTACCATCAGAAAGACAACGCCTATTAACAAGCAGATTGTTCTGTCATTCAGCGTCTGTATTCCCTCTTTGCCCATTGCTACTTCCTCCATACTTAGAAAATGGCGTGACAAGCTTGACATGCCCGCATTTTGTGCACTCCAGACAGCGTATGCAGTCACCTGAATCAAAATCAATGGAAACATTCAGATCCATTGGACATTTGACCTCGCAGACATTGCAGCCATCACAATTTTGACTCACATCAAGATGTATAATGCTGTACCTGTTAAACAATGAGAATATCGCCCCCATAGGGCAGACAACCCTGCAAAACGGTCTCTTGCTTAGAACAAACCAGATTAGAAAACCTATAAGTATAACCAGCGCCACGTAAAATATCACGCCTGGTCCGTCAGGCAAGACCGGCAGACCCGTGGCGGCATTAACAGGGTCCCATACAGTCCAAGCCAGGCCTCCCATTAAAGTTCCCGCCGGGCATAACTTAGAAAACCAGAGATCACCGGTGATATATGGAATAACAATCACAAGCATTATTAAAACCAGATACTTCAGATAACTCAACCTGGAGGGAATCCCGTGCTTGGGTGTTTTTATCTTATAAATCAGGTCCTGCAAAAGACCGAACGGGCATAGCCACCCGCATGCCATCCGCCCCACGGAAAGTCCTATGAGCCCTATAAAACCAAGCAAATAGTAAGGTATGGCATGGATGGCCATAAAGTGCTGCAACGTACCGATAGGACAGGAGAACAGCGCTGTTGGACAGGCATAACAGTTCAAAAACGGAACACAGATTCCTTTCAGCGCATTAGCATTTATGGTCTTGATAACAAACGAACCAAAAAAGCTGTTAACAATAATAGCGCTTAAGAATTGAGTTGATCGTCTAAATTTTGATAATATCATTGTTCCAGCCTGTCCTCCTCACCATGCTCCTAAAAGCGAAAACCTGTCTGCGGACCTCCCGGGCCCGTTTGTTGAGGCGGTCAGCCGACTCCCGCAATCATGCGCAGGCCACCCTGGCCTGCCTGAGGCAGTCACCCTCCCCCCGCGGCAACGCGGGAAAAGTTGTTGGATGCCGCGCTGTAAAAATTCATCGCCTGCCCACATAAAGGACAATGTGGAACCCCTGCCATATCAAAGTTGGGAAGTCCGACTGCTCCGTCCTGTGGACAGACATATTGTCCTGTTCCTCCGGAAACCGCGGGCGATTGCACAAAGGGAGAAACAGCAGCAGCAGTCATAAGATCCGCGGCCGTCTGGACCTGTCCAGCCCACCTGTCAAATCCAAAAATAGCCCAGTAAATACCGGTAATTATAACCGATGTAGCGATCACCGCCACAAAAAACAGGCCATATTTATCTAAATCCACCCCTAAATATTCCTTCAGCATCTACTCCCTCCAAAACAATTAAAAGATGAACGTTCAACATTGAACATTGAACATCGAACGTCGAATAATGATGTCGCTCCGCTCCTCAAATTATTCTAAAATCGAATAAAAAAACAAACACCCAATGAAAAACAAAGGTTCAGGGTTCAAAAGTTGCTGTTTTTCCATTTTTACACACCCCCGTCCTCTTCGCGTCCACCCCTATTGATAGAGGGGATTTAGACGAATTGACATCCTACCTCTGTTTCTTTTGTTTTTCATTCGATGTTGGACGTTCGATGTTCGATGTTCGTCTTTTTCAGTTCCGGGTTAGCCTAACCCGATACACGACGGTCAGAGATTTGCGCCATTCTGCCAGGTCTCAGTAAAATCACCCGTTACAACCATGCCGAACAAAAACAACATAAAAAACAAAAGCATTATAATATATTTGCCGGTCATTTTTATTTTTCCACCTCAGTCAAAATTCTGACTCCCTGAACCCTAAATATTGCCATTAATAAATGCCATAATATCGTTAATCGGGATCGCAAAACCTATCCCCGAATACTGATTGTCCGGCATAAAGCACGCCATGTTAACGCCGATCACCTCTCCTTTTATATTAACCAGCGGACCGCCGTCATTCCCCTCATTAATCGATGCATCCGTCTGGATCATATCCGGATAATTCGCTCCATTTATATTCAGCTTTCGTCTGTTGCTGCTGACGATCCCCATGGTCACGGTTCTGGAAAAACCGAACGGACTACCAACGCAAAGCACAATGTCTCCCACTTCGAGCAGATCGGAATTCCCAAGCGTCACAGTCGGAAAGATATCCTGTGCCCGGATCTTAAGCAACGCAAGATCGGTTGCAGGATCGACCACTATCAGATCAGCCTGATATTCGCGTTTTGAGCCTGAAAAGAGCGTGACATTAACCGCTCCGGCGCTGCCAACCGTCTGAAAGGTGGTGAGCACATATCCCCTGCGGTCAATAATAAAGCCTGAGCCCATACTGCCGGAACTTCCGGAATAAGGGTTAATATAGGTCAATCCTGTATTGGGCTGAATCTGACCACTCGCCGGCCTTGACACGCCCACCACAGCGGGCCTGACCATTGACACCACACTGCTGATCCCTTCCTGAACCATCAACGCCGTGCGCGGCGATCCCACAGTCAATTGCTGCGCAGGAGGGGCTATGTTTGCCAAAGCAGGGGGGTAAAGATACGGCTTTGGCTGAAGAGGCGCCGGAGCATTTTGAATAACTCCCGCATTGGTCCATATAGCACCGATAATCAGAACCACCAATGCGGCTATGGGCCATAAAAAATTATTTATTCTAAAATTCTTATTCTTTTTCATCTATTTCAACTCATGACTTTTCAGCATCATAATAGCCTTATCAACATCCACAAACCGACCAGACTCAGCACAAAGGCAAATATAAACCTCAGAAGGTTGCTTTCAGCCTTTATAGATATTCTTGACCCTATCTGGGCGCCGACAATTGTAACCAGGGAAAGGGGCAATGCCAGTCGAGCATCAAAATACCCGGAAATACTGTGCCCGACAAAACCTGCAAAACCGGTAATAGGCACCATCAGCGAAGAAGTGGCCACAGCCACTTTCATGGGGATTCCGAACAACATAACCATCATCGGGACCTTAAGCCACCCCCCCCCAAGGCCCAATGTTCCTCCCACATACCCTACGACAAAGGTGAGCGGGACAGCCAGCATCATATCAATACTGTATTTATGTCCTAAAAATTCATTACTCCATTCCCATGAGCTTATGGTAAAATTAGATCTGCCGCGTTTGAGTTTAGCTTCATCCTGCAGCATAAAATAGCTTGCGAGAAAGAGGACGCAGGCGAACATAACGCTCAGTAAAGACAGATTAAAATGATGCGCAAACATTCCGCCGATAAATGCGCCGATCATAGTAGGAAATTCCAGCATAAACGCCAGCTTCAGGTCAACCAGCCCGGACTTGAAAAAATTATACAAAGCAGATATCTGGCCTGTTGTTAACATAAAAAGGCTGGTAATTGCGGCAGTCTGAAAATCAATGCCGCACGCGAGCAATATCGGAACATAGAGAAAACCGCCTCCCACTCCCAGCATGGTAAAGACAATAGATGCTACCAGAACCATCAGGCTCATTTTAATAATAATCTTTATGAAAGGATCGGAAAACCCCTGATCAACTGCCGGCGGCTCTGAAATCGGATTGACAGCGGCCACTGTCACAGGCCCCTTTGCAACCTTATCATTAGTCATGATATGACATGTGGTGCATACCCCTGCCGGCGGATGTGTCATAACCGCTTTAGTGCTGACAACCATCTTTTGTGTAATTGTATGGCATTTAGTGCAATCCGAGAAGTCCTGATGGATAGCATCGTTCGGCATCTTTTTATTCAAATTGATCGGTTCTTTGGCATTTGGCTGCGCGGCCGGAACCGTAAGCGCGGCCTGTACAGCGCCTGTCACGCGTGTAAAGAAGTGTTTTGCCCTGTTGATCGGGATGGCAAAGCCGAGCCCTGTGTATGTCCCTTTTGGCGCATAAATGGCTGTGCCGACTCCGACCACTCTTCCGTAAATATTAATAAGAGGCCCGCCGCTGTTTCCTTGATTAATGACAGCGTCCGTCTGGATCATATCCTTGTATGATATCCCTTCGATCATCATATTCCTGTGCAGGTCGCTCACAATCCCCATTGTTACGCTGTGTTCAAACCCAAAAGGGCTGCCGATGCTTACCACCCAATCGCCTGTCTCCAGCCTGTCCGAATTATCAAGCACCGCGGGAACAAAGGTTTCGGTGCTGTCGATCTTTAGCGCCGCGAGGTCAAGTGATTTATCCGTATGCACAACCCTGGCCGAAAATTGATTCTGCTGTGAACGCCAGAGCGTAACTGTAATATTTTCAGACCCTTCAACCACATGATAATTGGTTAAAATAAAACCTCGCTCATCCACAAAAAAGCCTGAGCCGATGCTCTCATACCAGACGGCCTGGCCGTCATTTCCAGTCTTTTTTTTTTGCGCCTTTACACTGACCACCGACGGACGCGCCGAGGCTACGGCCTGATTCATATTCTCCTGAAGCTGCTGCAACGCGGGTTCCGGAACAGCGCCGAATGCCGTGGCTGCTGCTGCCGCTATCAGGAATGTCAGAATCCATATTCTCATTTTTTGTCATGTCCGTGATAAAGGTTGAGCTCAGCGATGCATGGCAACAAGACTATGCGAGACGTATAATCTTATTGCATCGTCGGCCGTCCCAACCACGCCGGTGTAAACAGCAACCCCTTTTGCGGCAAGATCAGAGGCTGTATTACCGGAAATGTCGCTGCATATAAGCGCTGTAATATTGTATTGCCCGATAAGCTCTGAAATAGGGTTCAGATTGTTCGGGTTTATTATTGCATAAGAATTTCTTGCCTGATCCACCAGAATTACATAGGGCTGGGTTCCAATATCTCCGGCCACGGAAAAATTAAGTTCAGGGCCTGTGGTCAATATGGCTAAATTGCCCTGCACAGGTCCTGTAAAAGCAACCTGTTTCATTTTATTATTAACGCCCGTATTTAACCTCGTCCCCTGCTGAGTGAATCCCGGCGGCGGCACACTTATGAAGAGATGTACGTTGCCGCGAATTACATCTACCACAGCGCTTGATTGATTCCGTGTAGCTTCCACAAATCCCTTCATGTCAGGAGTCGGCATCCCGTTTACGGCTGAAATAACATCGCCTGTCTGAAAACCGACCATGGTGGCCGGCGGGCTTTCCACGTCATTAACCAGCACCCCTCTCGTGCCTGTCGGCATCCCTAAATCAGCAGCGTCATTGACGGAAAGCTCCGTCACATCCATTCCGATCCAGGAACCTTCAATCACCATATCAGCAGGGCCGATAAACGCTACCTTATTGATTTCCGGCGATCTCTGGCCGAGGACTATGGGCACGGTCTGATACTGACCGTTTCTGAATATGTTCAGCTGAACCTGTTGACCTGGTTGACCCTTTAAGATCAAAGATTGCAACTGCGCCACATCCCTTATACGCGTCGCTCCAAACCGCCTGATAACATCGCCGGTTTTAAGATCTGAGTTTGCGGCCGGCGATCCGGGCGCAACATGGCTGACAATAACGCCTTTCTTGTCCGGAAGATTGAACTGTATCTTCATGACCGCGTCAATATCCTGAATATCAGCGCCCATCCAGACCGGCTTCTTGATCGCCCCCACATCAAGCCCCATCGGCGCATTTTCAAGCTTTACATGAAAAGATTTTTTCCTACGGTTCCTGTTGACCACAAGTTTTATAACATCTCCGGCCTTTCTGTTTATCAGTATCTGCCCAACCTGTTCAGGCCCGGTCACCTGTTTATGGTCGCATTTTAACAGGACATCGCCGATATTGATCCCTGCCTTTTGAGCCGGAGAGAGCGAAACAACGGCATCGACATAAGCGCCGGTATTGGGCTGAATATTCAAATCTTTGGCAACAGCGCCGGGAACACTGACCAGCTTCATGCCAAGATACGGCCCTGCGGGCTGATTTTGATTAATAAGTTGAATCTGGCCGTTGCCTATCCCTGAAGGAAAGGTCGGATTGTTGATCAACTGAATCTGGCCATTGCCTATCCCTGAAGGAAAGGTCGGATTGTTGATCAACTGTGCCTGACCACCCTGCAGCCGAGCCAGCTTTGTTTCAGGTCTTTCTACCCCCTCAATGCCGATAGGGTCCATGTTGTCCACCCATCCATACATCAAGGCCAGAAGAACCACAAATGCCAGAACACTGATCGGGCCGAACCATATTAATTTTTTATTCATATTAAAAAGTGCCTCTTCTAATAAATTCTGCCGCCAACAACAGGTGAAGCCGGATATATCCCTGTCGGCGCGGGACGTGAAATCACACTTCTTGTATCTGTTGGAGTAAGGCGCCCGCTCATATACGTTCCAAGCGCCGCCTGCGCTGGTCCGGTCACGCCGGAATAGACGTTTACCCTCAAAGTATGCAGGGTTTGGAGCGCATTCGGACTAAAACTTCCGGCAATAACATTGCTCACTCCGGAATCGACTATATATTGACCGGTCTGGATCCCCCTGCCGCTTAGATCATTGGCATTGGGGTTGGCCAGAACCTTGTAATTGTTCAATGCAGGATCAAAAATAACAAAATAAGGGCTTTCCCCGAACTGATATGAAACCTGATAACCCAGACCAGGGCCCATAACAGCTACCGCCACCTTGCCGGAGTATGGACTTGCCACCAATCTCTGAGCCTGTTGTTGCCCCTGAAGGGCGCGGGTAACATCCTGCTGTGTCTTGGGAACTCCAAGCTGCTCCGCCAGCGTCTCTATCTGATTCTGAGTCATCGGCGCCGTGGCTGCGACTCTTTGAGCCTGTTGTTGCCTCTGAAGGGCGCGGGTAACGTCCTGCTGTGTCTTGGGAACTCCAAGCTGCTCCGCCAGCGTCTCTATCTGATTCTGAGTCATCGGCGCCGCGGCTGCGGCAGGAGCAATATTTCCGTAAAGGTTCTTTGGCAGTTTCATTAATATATTTCTGGCCTTATTGCCCCGGTAAATCTTCATCTTTGCGACAGAACCGGGCTTAAAACCATTCAGGGCCGCTTCAAAATCATTAGTGGTGTCAAGCCTGATCTTGCCCATCCGGATAATCTCATCCCCCTGTCTCAAGCCGGCGCTCTCGGCAATGGAATTTGAAGCCACCTCCAGCACCATGACCCCGTCTTCGTTGGCCAACCCTAATTTTTGCATCATCGCCGCGGTTACGGTCTGAATCTTCAGCCCCAGAGTTCCGGATGTGATCCTGTTCAATGCAGCAGCCATGACCTGTGGTTTATTCTTTGGTTGAATTCCATCAACCACCTTATGGCACAAGAGGCAATTCCCCCAGTATTCGTGAATCATTTTGTCTTTAATAGATATAGGAGGCCCTGCCATTACCCGGGAGACAGGGTTGCCGGCGTCAGTGGTAAGATGACATTTATTGCAATTGCCCCAGTAAGGATGGAGCATCTTGTCTTTCACCCTTATCGGCGGCGCACTCGGCGCGACCGCAGCGGCAAGGGCAAAATTCATATTCTGCTGTTTACGAGTACAATGCCATCCTGTCCATCCCAGTACCAGAACCAAAAGAATCGCCAGTGCGGCAATAGCCGGCTTAAACTGCTTCATACAGAATTCATATTCAACCTTTTTCATAAATACCAACCTTGATGCATTCGTAAAAAGTCTAATATACCACTTAACTTTCAAACAACTAAATCATAACCCTTTAATGTGGCAGACAAGTTATTTCCGGTTGTAGTGCCGTAAAGCGGCATGATCTAAGTTTTTACAAGTTCATCAACCGGACACAACATTACTCTTACAATTGATTTTCTCTCCATCAAATCCGCCATAACCTTCTTTGCCTCTCTCTTTATTGCTTCGCCTTGAGACACGCTCATTTTCGCGGGAACATTGAGCTCTATCTTAAATTCGACAGACCTGCCGATTTCTCTTGCATGGACATTTTTAATTCCAACAACATTTTTCAATCCTGTCAGCGCCTTGTGAGCGGCCTCCAGGACATCCTCATCAGGCGCTTGGTCCATAAGCTTTGATATCGAGTCCGCAACCATTTCAATGCATATCTTCAAAATAATCACTCCAACGATTATGGCTGCCAGCGGATCCATAAAATGGAATCCCATCTTAGACCCAACGATGCCGATCAAAACAGCTATGGAAGAATAGACATCCGAGCGGCTCTCCCATGCCTTTGCCACCATTGAGTGGCTGTTGATCTGCGTGCCCGCGCAGATACTCTGCCGGAACATCAGCTCATTAACGATTATCGAAAAAATGGCGCCCCATGCAGCGGACAGACACGGCTTGATCTCACGGCCCGACATGATGACCACGACACCGTTATAGATGATGTAACAAGCTATAACAAACAGGAAGAGATAGATCACAATCCCGACAAGATACTCGGCCATTCCATATCCGTACGGATACTTTTCATCCTCCTCCTGATCGGAAATCCTGAGCCCTATGATCATAACAATAGTCGCCAGGAGATCAGCGCTTGAATGTATGGCATCCGCGATCAGCCCCTTGCTCCTGCCAACAACCCCAAGGTAGCCCTTTATTAGAATCATCAATATGTTTCCGAGTATATTGACGGTTCCAACGCTGGCCGCGCACTTTTTGCATGCTTTGTGTTTCATTGCTGGTTGTCTTCCCGCGCAGTCGGGCCGGCGTCATTATCAATTTCATCATCAATCTCTCTTTCCAACCTTGAGATGCCGCGCAGGAGCATGCCGGCAACTCCTAAAACAGCAATGATGATTGCAAGTCCCGCGATTTTTAATATAGACATAACAGCTCACGGTTGCCGGTTATATGGTGTACGCCTGACAAAAACATAAAATGTAATATCCTTTTCATCCTGACTCCTAAATAACGTAATGCCCCTTTAACATGGCAAAAATCATAATAAAAAACAGGAATTGCTGGGTATGCAGGATATATATCCCCTTTTTGACCTTTCCCGGAGGATATTTAATCCACATTAAAAAACCGCCGAATGTCAGCCATCCCATTATAAAAAGGGCCAAAATCAACCAGTTGTTCGACCAGAGCGAGACATAACAATGGACACACGCCGCAACAAAGGATGCTGTATTAAGCCAGATATGATAAACAAGCAGTTTGTTAAAAAGTTTCTGCACATTTTTAACATTGTAATACAGCCGGAACCTTTTGGCCGGGAAATAAACGTTTGCGGCAAGGAAGAGTACCATGCACAGATTCCCGCTGCCGGTTGCCAGGTTATAATCGGAATTAAAGGCATAAAAGACCGCCAGCGCCAAAAATGCGGCAATGAATATGAGTCTTTGTATTAAAGGACCGCTTCCAAAAAGCTCCAGATTATATATGCCTGTCTTTACTTTCAATGTTTCTCTTTTATCTGATATGATCTCATAAAAAGCTTCTAATACTTTATAGGCACAAGCTTCTTTGCCTCTTCCTCTGCTTTGAAGTAAGCCAGATCCTTAAAGCCAAATATTGCCGCATAGATATTGGTGGGAAACTTGGCCATATTTGTTGTGTATATATTGACTGCGTCATTGAATTTAATCCTTTCATCAGCCATGTCCTTTTCCACATCAATCAACGCTGTCATAAGGCTCTGAAAGGTAGTGGAGAGCTTAAGATCAGGGTATTGTTCGGCTATGGCCAGCAAATTGGCAAACGGGGATAAGGCGTCGGCTGATTTCTTCCCGGCTGCCCTGTCAAACTGCGCTCCTTTAAGTTTTTCAGGCGAAATGCCATCTGCTTGTTCCAGCTTTTTAAGGAGGTTTTCAAACTCCGGATCATTTAACCCGCTTTTTGGCAACATGGAGCGCAAGCTCACAATCGCTGTAAAAACGCCGCTTTCATACTTTGAATAATCAAGCACCGCCTTTGACAGATTTATTGATATATCGTTGCGCCTTTGCATCAGCGCTTCGACCTTGCCCCCTGCCGCCAGAGCGTCCTGTTGCGTAGTGACGAGCAGATTATAATAATATATGGAACCGATGGTCACTATGACAGCTATGATAAGAGATGTAATCTGAACCCACTTTTTCTGGACAAATGAAACAAGGGGATGAAGCCTTGACAGATAATAGTCATGCCTTGACATGATCTCGTAAGAGTTCAGATCGTATTTTCTCCCGTATGCGTTTTTAATGATACGGCTAATGCGGTTGTCTTTCGTAAATTTCATATTAGTTATACTTTTAATTTAATTTCTTGATCCCGTGAACAATAGAAATCACCCCCGCGATAATCAGCAGGACAGGAAAAAAACCGTTGAAAAAATCAGCCACAGCGTAATATTCGTCATAAAGACCATAAAGGCCAAGAATAAGGAATATCGCGGCCGCGGCAAGATTTATTTTTTTAAAACCTGTCTTGCCCAATACCCCAACTGCCAGACATAAAAGCCCTAACAAAATAATGATCGGCTGAATCGCCCCCTTGATGAATTCAACCACAAAAGTACTGTTAAGATAGAGCAAAAAGAGGCCTAAACCAAAAACAATCTGTCCCCCGATAATATGAGCCTTTCTCATTTTATAAATCCCCATCCCTTTATTTAGTCCCTGCTTTACTTGATTTATTGAGGAGCGCCGTTATTAATCCATGCAATAATCAACCGGCTGTCAGGCCCTGCGAATCTGTGCATAGGGCCGCCGATGTGCACAAGAGCCTTTAATAACCCATTATCCACATACATCTTGACATTCTCGTATGTGGTCAAATTGCGAAACTGCCCTGAATGACACCGCAAGCAGTTCCTGGATAGAATATGTTTTATAGTGTTATTGTATGTGATTTGATTTTTTTGTGTATTTGGCAGAGAGGCTCCGGGCTGGCATATCTGTCCGTTAGGCCCTGCCGCATGAGGTCCTGGTATAAAATTGGCTTTTGTCACCGGCTTTTCCGGGGCCCCGTTGTTAATCCAGTTTAAAATTGTCTGGGCATCATTTCCTGCAAAACGACTCATCGGCCCCTGAACCATACCCGCAAGCATCCCGCTGTCTGCATAGAGTTTTAAATTATCATAATCCATTAAATTTCTTGTCATCCCTGAATGGCATCTTGCGCAGTCAGCCATGATAATATTCTTTATGGTATTTTCATAATATACTTTTCCCGCCAAAGGGTTTCCCGCGCGAACAGGAAAAGTCAATACGATTATAATAAGAGCAAGCATGGCCGAAAAGATCAATCCCTTTATAAACATCGTCAATCTCTTTCATGGCAAGGTCTAATATTCATCATCCTGCTCGCGATCAAGTTCCATAACCTTAGTAAAATATACGGCCGCTGCTTTGTGGTCATCCTTTCGCACATTCAGGAACCCAAGATGCTGATGGTATTTGACCTCCTTTGGCTGAAGCTCAACAGCCTTCTGCATGGCCTCAATTGCTTTTTCTATCTCGTCGAGCCCGTCGTGGGCTATCCCCAGAAGATAATATGCCCTGGCACTGTTGGGAGCTATTTTAACAAGAGATTCAAACTCCTTAATCGCTTCCTTGTAATTCTTTGCCTTCATATAGAGAGTGCCTCTGCGATAGATCGCACCCTTATGCTTTGGATCCAGCTTCAAAACCTTGTTGAATGCGCCTGCGGCGCTCTTGTTATTACCGGCTTCCGACAGGGCCACGCCAAGCTGATAATGCGCCTCTGCGTTGGAAGGCTCAAGCTTTGCCCATTCTTTCAGGTGCTCCAGCGCCTTTTCATACAAGCCCTTCTTGATATAGTAAGTGCTTATATTTCGGTAAATTTTAGACTTGTCTATGGGTGTAAGATCAAAAAGTTTATTGTAGGCATCAAGGGCCATGTTCAAAAAACGACCGCAAAAGAGTAAAAACGAATGTACATAAAACAGGATTGAAGGCCCGGAATCTTCCGGTTTTGGCCTGGCTTTTTCCCCGGTTTTCCGCTTCTGTTTTCTTTTTATCCCCTCTGGCTGCTCATCTTCCTGAAATTCATCATCTTTTTCAGGTTCATCTTTTTCAAGTTCATCTTTTTCAAGCTCATCTTTTTCAAATTCATCTTTATGCATTTGTCGATTCCTCCCTTGCTTTTGGCGGAATAACGCCGGCTAACGTGGCCAGGAGACCTAACAAAATCATCAAAACAGGAAGGCCTCCCTTGATAAAATCCGCCACATAATAGTACTCATCAAAAAAACCCCATATCCCCAAGGCAATAAAAAATAATCCCAGGATGATTTGCAGCATAATCCCCTCCAAAAAATGTGGTTTACCATATTTTTACCCCCCTCCCCCGCACAATACGCTTCATGGCACACAAGATGGCGGTTGTGAGGTCATTTTTCCGGAGGTTTTGATATGGTAGTAAAAAATCCTTTTTTTTCTTATACTTTTTTCTTTAAAACAGCCACCTGATCGGAGCGAAGCTGGTTTTTTTCTATGTTTCTCAAAAATTTTTGCCCAGTCAAGAGCTATTTTTTTTCCTCTAACTTCAGGGACATGTTCGTCTTGTGCATGCATATATGGTTCATAAAAACCTTCCCCCCATGATCAATTGGGCTGCGCATTATCCGTCTCCTTTTCCTCAACCATGGCTTTACCCTCAACCATGCCCTCATTTTTTTGCGGGTTCTTCCGCGGCTCGGATAAAAGGTTCGCCATCCGGCCAAGCGCGTCCAGTATACGATCGGTTTTGTCGGTCAACAGCCGCACATCCTGTTGCATTTTTACTATCGCTGCTCTGTCAATCAGGGGCTCTTTTATAGCTATGGTTGGCCGTGATTCAGAGATCTCTTTCTTCTGAACCGCGGCATTAGCTTCATTTTTTTGCAGGTTCTGCTGCTGTTCCACCATCAATATCTTCATCTCGCCAAGTTCCACTATGGCTCGATCCACTTTATCGAACAACAGCCACATCTCTTGTTCAACCTCAATAGCTGACATTTTGCTGGAAGCAGGATCTTGACCGGTTGTGGATAGCCGCGATTCCGGAGCCGGGCCCCCTGGATTTATGTCGTTCAGGCTCTCTGGATTTATGTTGTTTTGAATCTGTGGGACAGGCAACTTTGAAGTAACACTTCCGGAGTTTTTGGGGGCTGATTCCACTTTTTTCCGGGCTAATGCCGTGACAATATTCGGCTGGTCAGCCTGGATCAAGGCTGCAAATCCCAAAGAAGCAGCGATCGACAGATAAACCGCGGCGCAAAAAAAGGCTTTGGTGTGGGATTTTTTAGAAAAGACACTCCTGATCTGTAACAAAAGATAGATAACTATCCCCGCGGGAATCAGAAACTCTATCATAATATATGCGGGCTTTAAGAAAAAAGGCCAGTTTGCGAAAAAGGGGATATCAATAATTGCCTGGTGTAAGGTGAGATTGTTTCGGAAACCCATGATAAGAGGGAAACAGCAAAACAGGGACAGGACAAAAACGAGAAAGATCGTCAGCAGATTAGCCCTTAGAAAAAAAAGCGAGGTGTGGATCATGACAACCGCGCTCAAAAAGAAAATAAACACCAGCTTGTAGTAAGAGATATTAAAAATAAGGAGATGTTGCTCCGGCTGAGGCGATTTTATTAAAAAGACCAATAACAGGGGAACCGCTAACCCCACCAGGAGAAAACAGGTCGCAACAAAAAGGAGATTTTGCCCCACCCCTTTTTCAAGACTCTCCTCTTGAAAAGATGTATCCTTTTCCACAGGCTCATGATGTTTCATCTTCATATTTGTAATCAAAGAAAACATGGCATTCTTTTGTTTCATCCCTGACTTTTTGTGCTATTTGGGCACAAAAAGACCCAAAGACCATGCAAGCAAGTCCTTGGGCTTTGTAAAGCAACCGTTTGTAATTTATATATATTATCTGTCTGTCTGTCTGTCTGTCTGTCTGTCTGTCTGTCTGCACAAACCATACCAAGACCGGTGGTTTTTCTGTAGTTCTCATTAAAAAAGTCAGACTTTTATAATGAGAAAGCAGCCATGAAAATCCCTTTGTCATCGCAATTCACACCCTTGCTTAAAGTTACTCAGGTTTCGCGCCTGTTTTATTTATCAAAAGCTTTAAACTGTAACAACTAAAATGCAGCCGCTGCCCCTTATGCTAGGGAAATGGATATCATAAGCATCTTAATTTTTTTGATAATTACTAAACATAAGGATGCCTTGTCAATACCAATTTCCCCCTCAGGTGTTGTTACCAATGCGTCATATTCGTATATTTTATAGCCTCCGGAAAGCCTCTTGCCCTCTGGATGCTGGTCAGCCCGGCGGCAATCCAATTGGTGGTGGTGAATTTTGGCGTGCAATAAAACCTCACGGTGATTTAAAAATTTCATCAAAATATACTAAAGATTCCTTTGGAGGCAAAAACCCTTTACTTTTTACAGCATCCTTAAGATCAGCCTCTGAGTCTTCATCCAGCCACCAGTACCAGCAGGCACTGTTTTCATTTCCGTATTTGGATAAAATGGTGTCCGGCATCCCGAATTTATTCCAGTAAAGAAGCCTTGTATAATTGATATTCCATAAAAGCACATATGGATAAGCATTATAAATGATCTGATCGATTTGCCGGTATATTTCATTCCGCTTTGTTATATCAAAAACAGCCTTTTGCTTTTCTATAAGCTTATCTACCAGGGGGTTTTTAAAGCCCGTAATATTGTTTCCCGCCTTTCTGTCCGCCTCTTTTGACGACCACATGCTTTCCGGGTCTTTAAAAATACCTGAACCCCACGCAGCCCATGTCATCTGAAAATTATACTCATCCATATCCCTTGCCCATGCAGCCCAGTCTTTTTTGTCAATGACGAGTTCTATTCCAACATCTTTCAGGTCTTCGGCATATATTGCAAGGAACTTCTCGGAAGAAGCGCTTCTGGTTAAAAATTTAAAGGCAAATACCACCCCGTCCTTTTCAAGAAACCCGGTTTTTGGATTCACCTCCCATCCAGCCTGCCTGAGAAGATTTCTGGCACTTTCTCTGTCCATCTCAACCAGCTGGTTGGGACATGGATTCTGTTTTGTATATAGATCTTCAAAATATGACTTATGAAGAAAATACTGGCCGTACATCAGGGCGGAGTTCATTTTTCTTCTGTCAAGAAGAAGCGCCATGGCCTTGCGGACACTAATGTCATCAAAGGGCGGCCTTCTCATATTCATCGCAAAACCCTGAAAACCGATCGGGTTATAATTATAGATCTTTTGCTTTGTTATCCGGTTTTTTAAAAAATCCTCCCCTTTGGTTTCATTAACCCATATCCTGGCGGTATATATGGGGAAAAGATCAATCATGCGTTTTTTAAATGCCTCGAATGCATTTTCCCTTTCAGCAAAAAACTTGAACTTAATTGATTGAAAGTTCCCTGTCCCCTTAGATCTTTTGGAGCTTATATCCCACCAGTCTTCACGTCGCTTTAAGGTAATATAAATTCCTTCATTGATCTCTCCGAGCCTGTAACGACCGGAATCTACAGAAAATTCAAAATTGAGTTTGTTGAAATCCCTGCCCTCGTATGCATGCTTGCAAAGAACATGAAAACCCCCTGCAATGCCAAGATTTTTCCAGTGAACGGTTTTAGCAGTAAAACATATTGTATGTTTATCGATTACGACAGGAGGCTGAAAACGCTCCATGTCCAGCTTGTGTGGGCCTGTGAGATTTTTGGGGTCCATTATGACATCATATGTCCATTTTACATCATGTGCGGTTATTGCGGACCCGTCGCTCCATCTGGCCGTTTGGTCAATATAAAAGGTAAAGCTCTTTTTATCGTCAGATACCAACCATTTTTCAGCAATGCCTGGTTCATACTCCAGCGTAACAGGATTTATGGACAGCAAAGACTCGAACATGGCTCCAAATATCTCTGCAGACAAAACATTGTTATCCAGGTAGTAATTGAGGCTTTTCGGGTACTGGCCTGCGAATATGGAAATCTCGCCTCCAAGAACTGCCTCCGTGTTTGCAAGAGGATTTGGTTTATCCGACCAGCCCTTTTGCGGAAACAGTTCACCGGCAATAGAAGGGACTGCCAGGAATATAATGAGAATAAATATTAATTTTTTCATCGACCTGTTTTAAACATCCCCTTTTAACACATCAATCATCGTAAACATCCTCCCCTTTGCCCCTTGTTTTAGCTTTTTGTAAAGATAGGAAACAGCATCAAGGGTTCCTTTGGCATATATATCACGGCCGTTTACGTTGTGTGTAAACTCAAAGCGCACTGTCCGGTCTTCTGAAATCAGGGTATATGTGTGCCATCCGTGCCCTGAAAGATATTTTTCCGGAATGCCGAGCTTTGCTTTTTGAGTTTCAGGATCACGTTCCATTATAATTTCCTCTTGGTTAAAAGGCATGCCAAATTCATTAAAATACCTTATCATTGCCTTGGCGGTTCCGCTGGTATCTGCCTTGCCTTTTTGATGACTTTCCCTTATCCGGAGTGTGTATCCTTTAAAAAGATCGGGAAACGATTTTGCTCCGTACTCCATCATGGCCTGGAAACCAACTATCTGTTTTGCCATGTTGGGCGCTACTACAGCAGGAATGGAAGATTTTTTTATCGTATCTTCAAGAAGCTCTCTGGCCCCTCCTGTAGTGCCCATAACAAATGGGAGATTGTGTTTGCAGTAAAACTCCGCATTGCCGTTTACAGCCAAAGGATGTGTATAATCCACACTAATAAAGGGCTCATTCCTGTCAACTATTTCAATTACAGCCTGCTCCCTTTTTTCCGGCCGGATAAGGGTTATGACTGAAGAACCTATAACATATTGAGTCTCAGTTATTTCAGGGCCGGTAAAAGAGTATGGAATAACTTCAAACCTCTCGTCATCAAGGGCATGTTTTGCCACAGTCACCGCCATATTGCCTGGGATGCCGTTTACCATGATTTTTATCTTGTTCATTTTGCTTCCCCCTTGTTTTATTATGTATTGCCGAATTAAGAGCTTCGTAAAGGTCGGTTTTTAACATTTTAAATACTTATCTCTGTGTTCTCTGTGGTTTCATATCAGCCCTTTTTGTGATTTTCGAAACCGTTAATTTTAACCGCGGGAATTGTGTATCTTCAACAGCCGACAGGTTATATTTCAAGCTCTCTGTTGCTGCTGGAATAAATTGCTCAAAGTAAGTTTTCCCCTTAACCCGGCTTAAATATCCGAACGCGCCCAGTATCTGAAGGTTTCTTGTTATTGCGCAATACTTGTAACACAAACAAAACCTCTTCCTGTCAATATGAATATATGATGAAAGCTTATCAATACAATAATCAAGCAGTTGATACTGCACATTACAGGGAAGCGCCACGTATGGATCAATCAGCAAAGATGCAAGATCATACTGAATCGGGCCTGTTCTGCCGCCCTGAAAGTCGATAAAATAAGGCTTTCCGTCTTTAATCATGATGTTTCTGGACTGAAAGTCCCTGTGCATAAAGCCATTAACTGAAAATTCAAGCGCCTTATCGGCAAGCAATATAAACTCATCTTCAAAATCATTGTAGCATATATTGAGCTTAAGATATTTTCTTAAAAAAGCGTCGACAAAGTAGCGGCATTCATTTTCAAGAATAACCTCTTTGTTATAATATGGTGTCTGGAATGTCCAGGATCGATCAAATTCTTTAACACCGGCAATCGACATCTTTATAAGAAGCTTTATAATTGATTTATAATAAAATAAAACCTTTTTGCCTGCTTTAACGACTGCCTGAAGATTGACATCGCCTAAATCTTCCAGAAAAACAATCCCTGAAAAAGTATCATGCAGATATATTTTGGGCACAGATATTCCCTTGTCATACAGATGCCCGCCTATTAAAACAAACGAATCTATTTCCGAAGTTCCGGGCTCTCTTTTGATGCCGTGATCAACCATTACAAGGGACCGATCTGCTGCGGTCAGCCTGTGCCACTTTCTGTCCGAACCATCCCCTTGCAGTTTTGAGCATTCTATTTTTTTGCGCAGACACCCAGGGAAAGCCCGCTTAAAAGCTTCGGGCGCCATCTTGTCAAAAACCGTTTCCTTATATCTTTCGGGTGTTCCAATATCCTTCCAGTAATATTTTTTTGAGATATAAGCTTTTATCTTTTTGCCTGATAATATTAACCTCCTGTACATGCTAACGCTGTCTGAAAAGATCCCATCCGGTATAAATTCAAGAATTTCAGGATCAAGGACCTGTATTCCGGTAAAGGTGAGTTTCCTCGCATGACCGAGGCTTGCTTCTTTTTCCTGAGCTTCAATGCCTGTGATAAAATCGTTTTTATCCACGCATACATTGTTAAACTCCGCGCAATCATGAAGAACCAATGTTGCCTGATGGTTATGACTTAAATGGAAATCATATACCTTCCGCAGATCAATATCCGTGACAATGTCGCTGTTTATAACCATAAAGGGTTGATTGTCCCAGAAATCAGCCGCATTCTTTATCGCTCCCGCTGTGCCGAGAATCATTGGTTCGTAACGGGTAGATACGGGGATGGCATATTGTTGTGATGCTAAAAAGGAATCTATTTCTTTATACAGATGGTGGGTGTTTATGATAACAGCCGTGCAACCTGCGGATTCAAGGCTGTGAATTATGATATCCAGTAAAGGATTACCTGAAATAGTAAACAGAGGTTTGGGTGTGAATTCGGTAAAAGGAAGAAGCCGCGTACCCAGGCCGGCGGCAAGTATCATCGCCTTCATAAAGGCCCCGCTATGATTAAAGATAATTTAGATAACGCTGTATTGCTTTGGTATAATATTCAATCTTCTCGGTATCCTGCGAAGATTTAACTCCATGGGAAGTAAAATAATCCACGGCATTTTTATAATTGATTTTTGAAAGAGCCTCTTTGCGCTCGATTTCCCCTTTTTTATACATACGATTCCCGGTAGCCTGTATTTTTTTCAAGATATCCTTTGTATCAGGCAAACTATTCGATACCCCCCCCAGGTGCCTTAAAACTATCAAGTATGATTCAAAATATGTTTTAAGGAAGCGGGAAAACAGCTTCAGATCTCTAAAGCCCGCCGAAGTCAGGTTATATGTGTCCGGCAGTGTCGGATGAGGCATTAACACAGCTTCATTAATAAATGCCTTTATGTTTTTCCGAATAAAATATTCTGATGTCTGGTCCACATCATATGCAAATTCATTTTTAAAGAACCCCTGAAGAAAACCATATCCGATGTTAAGATCGGATGCGGAAAACTGAAATGCATCCTTTTCTAAAATCGCAAGAGCGGTAAAGGCCGCGGGAATAAAAAAGGCAATGCAGTTGTTTTTATAATATTCCAGAATCGGTCTCTTGTTTTCATTTACCATGAATTGTGCGCCGGCAAATCGGCCTTCCATGTTTTTTGAAGTCTGTATGATGAATTTTCTGTTAATATAAGCATCAACGACCTGTTCAACGGCATAAACATTGTCAAGTAAAAGGGTATCCGCCAGATCGACTTTCTGTGACACCAGATAATTCATATAGATTCCCACATGTGACATAAAATGTTCATAAGTAAACCCTTTCTTAGAACAATTCAAAAGCGCGCTTGCGACAAGGCCGTACGGAGTCACCACCGAAACATTGTTTATGGCATTTATGATCCTGAACCCAAGATTACGGGTCAGCGCATTCCGCTCCTTTGATGTCATATCCTGGATCGAAACATTGCTTTGCGATAAAAGTTCGTTGAGCGAGAGAGGCTGGTGAAATTTAATATATATTTTTCCGTACCTTTTCTTAAGCAGTTTTCTCGCCTTAATGATCTGCAATAAATTTTCCGGCTGTTTTTGTCCACCTTCGATTTCGTTAAGATATGAACTCTCCTCCATAACTCTGTCATACCCGATATAAATAGGCACAAATATCATATCATCACAGACGCGGTCTTTATATGCATTGAGCAGAATGGAAAGCAGCCCCAACTTGGGCAGTATCAGCTTGCCGGTTCTACTTCTGCCCCCTTCGATAAAAAATTCTATATTAAATCCTTCTTCAAGAATTTTATAAATATATTCGACAAAAACTTTTGAATAAAGCACAGCCCCCTTGAATGTTCGCCTGATAAAAAATGCGCCACCCCCTCTGAATATCGGGCCCATTGGCCAGAAAGAAAGATTTTTGCCCGCGGCAACAAGCGGGCAGGGCATATTGTTGGCATAAAGAAGATATGACAGCATCAGGTAATCTATGTGACTCTTGTGACAGGGAACCAGAATCAACGGTCCTTTTTTCAACATGCCTTTTACATTGTTAAGCATATCCATATTGACCGTAAGCCCTTCAAATATTGTATTTGAAACCCATTTGACCAGTGCCGCAAGGATCTTTATTATCACCACATTATATTTAGCGGCAATTTCATCAAGATGTTTATCCGCCTTTTTATGTACCTTCTGAATCGACAGATCATGCTTTTTCGAATAATTTTCCATAAAGCCTTGAAGACGATCATTTGTCAGAATGCTTTCCTTAAGCTCTTCCCTTGATTTCAGGGTGGGGCCGAGAGTGCTCTGGCGATGGCGGTTTATCTGAAGCAAAAGATTGCGCCTTAACACAAGCGACTGATATTCAACACCCCGCTGCCTGATTTGCTCTGATTCTAAAAAATCCTTTAAATTAATCGGTTCAGATATTTCCATAAATACCTTCTCGGGATTTTTGAACAGGGTGACCAGTCGCCTTATTTTCCCTGGTTTTTCTTCGGTGCCGAGCAGAATATCTTTTATAGTAGGAGTGTATCTAAGCGGCTCTTTACTGAAAAACATCAGTTGAGGAACAATAAAAATAGGCTTGTCACCTATTTCAACAGATTGCTGTATTTTGATAAGATATTGCAGTGGGTCTGTCTTTTGTTTAACAAATCTGCGGTAAAAGCCTTTTTTTTCAACAAGAGACACCAGACCTGACCGGCCGTTTATCAGTTCCTGCCTGATATAGCCGCCGGCATAAGGATCGGGCAGAGACAGGTTGCTGAATATATAATCAAGATAGGATAAAAAAATCCTCAGGATGCGCGAGACAGGCTGCCATATAAGCACCTTATAATCAAAGCCTATTTCAGGAAAGGCAAGTCCATCCTGCTTATAGCGTGTATAGTAAAAAAGATACTCAAAATAACTTTTATATTTAGTAACATAAACAATAACCCCTTCTTCCTTGAGCTTTTTAAGCATAAGGGTCTGTTCCTTGTTAATCTTAATTCCTGAAAAGAAAAGTTTCAAAATCCGGGAGGATAAAAAACCTGTCTTTCCGGGCAAAAAGCAAAGATAATGGTTGTGTGTACCCTGAAGGACGGAATCGATCCACAGCCTTACTCTGTTTTTAAATTGCATCCATTTATATTTTATCATTGTTTATTTGATGGCTTTATATAAATCCAAAACTATTTTTATCTAAAATTGATGAACTTATAAAAAATTATCAGAATAAATTTTTATTGGCAATATATTATTAAATAGTGTCTGAACGAAAACTATCCAATAGCGAACGCATCCCCCGTAGCCTGCGCTACAGGGTTCTTCAATCAGGAAAATAAATGAAAATAAAATTGACAAGCTCGTAAAAATTATGATAATTTTAAACAAATATAATTAAACAGAAAAAATTATTTTAAAACAGACTCTAATGAATTTTAGATTAACGGAGGATGGTTTTTTATGAAAACATTAATTGGCGGAGCAATTGCGGCTGTGTTAGGCATCATCGGCGTATCAATCTGGTGGAAACCTTTTTTACAACTTTTAGCCGGCGCTATCCCGATAATGCTTTTGTTGGGAGGCGGATTAGCTCTTTATCTTGGCTTTGATGAGCTCAAAGATTCCTGGCAGAAAGATGATACAACAACAAGTAATGCACCAGACATAGAAGACATTGATAAATATAAAAAGGAAATAGATGATCTTAAAAAAGAGATCGATACATTAAAAACAAACAAAACATCATAAGTTATACAGAGCCCTGCACATAATTGTGGAGGGCTCTGTATTTTTTCTTTATTCCCCTATCTTTTTATAGCTGAGGTTGCAAGAAAGTCCGCCTTTTCATTCCCGTCAAACCCGTCATGCCCTTTTACCTTAATTAGTTTCAGGTCGCTGAATTTTGAAATCAGTTTTTTAATTGAGTTTATCAGCTCCCTGTTTTTTATTGCCTTCCAGCCAAGGGTAAGCACCCCGTGGGCATAGCTGCTGTCCGTAAAAAGCCTCACAGGATAATCATAATGCTTTAGTTCCAAAAGGGCTGTTTTAATTGCTTCAAGCTCCGCGATATTGTTGGTTGCCGTTCCTATATTTCTTGATATTTCCTTTTCATGATCTTTAAAACGCAGCAAAATTCCTATCCCTGAAGGGCCGGGATTACCGGAAGAAGCGCCGTCCGTATAGATGAAAATTGTATTATCGCATTCGGTCTTTATACCTGCCTGCAATGCTTCGCAACGCGAGGCATGCGGGTCAAGCTCTGCCGGAGATTTCTTGCGCGGTTTATTTTTTTTAAGCTCTTTTTTCTCAGGCTTCTCAGGCTTTCCAGGTTGCAATGAATCAACAGGCATAACCCTGTTTTCGTGGACCCAGTACTCATAATCCTGGTCAAGCTGATACTTTATCAACACCTTGCCGGTTTTTAAAATCGGTTTCCCGTTTTGCTCTGTCGCCAGCCATACCTTGTTCCCCTTAAATAGCATCCGTTTCCAGTCTGTCTGCTTTTTCTCCACGCCAAAACTCCTTAAATAACTTATTCGCTGTAAAGATAAAATCGGCGGCTTATCTTAACAAACTCATCCAAATCATCCTTCCAGGATGCTGCAATCTCATCAATGTCGTCAAAATTTTCTATTTGCCTTCGTATCTCCTTGTCGCCGGTTATGAGATCAATCGGAATCCTTTCAAATTCATATTCATATGGCGGAAGCTTCCACTTAAACCGATCCCTGTGATGAAAAATCACAGACTGAAGCAGCCTGAGTGTGGTTATATACGGCAGGTATTTATTCGGCTCAATTATATGTATCTGAAAACCATTGCATGGGTTTTCCCGCCATTTGTTTGATGTGGGTTCAAATACGGTTTGCCTCAAAGCCACGCCCGGCAACCCGCCTGAGCCCAGGGAGGATAAAACCTTTTCCGTATCGATAAACGGAGCCCCAAAAAGCTCGAAAGGCTGAGTTGTTCCTCTCCCTTCGGAGACATTGGTTCCTTCCCATAATACCTGCCCCGGATAAACCATGGCAGATACAGGTGTTGGAAGATTCGGTGACGGCGCGATCCATGGAAGGCCTGTATCCTGGAAATACATATTTCTGCGCCACCCTTTCATGGGAATAATCTCCAAATCGCATCCGATTCCAAAATAATTGTTAACCATAAGGGAAAGTTCACCGATAGTTAATCCATATCGCATGGGTATCGGATATTGCCCGACAAATGACGCACATTCAGGAGACAAACAGTTCCCTTCTACCATTAAGCCGTTTATGGGATTCGGCCTGTCAAGAACCAGCACCTTTTTGCCGAACCTTTTGGCAGCTTCAAGGCAAAAAGCCATGGTGTAAATAAAAGTATAAACACGTGTTCCGGCATCCTGCAGGTCAATAATAAGAATATCGATCAAATCGAACATTTCTTTAGTCGGAACTCTGCTTTTGCCGTAAAGGCTGAAAACAGGAACTTTCAACAAGGGATCGATTATATCATCAGACTCGATCATGTTATCCTGTTTTTCCGCAAAAAACCCATGCTGCGGAGCAAATAATGCCGCAAGCCGGCCGGGAAATTGTTTGCTTATCAATTCACGGGCATGAAAAAGCCTTCTGTCAACCGAGGCAGGATTACTTAAAAGACCCAGACGGTTTTCTTTTATCCATCCGGGCGGGCTCTTGATAAAGCTTTCAAGGCCGGTTTGAACTATAGCGGATTTAAAATTAAACGATTTCATATAACCCTCATCAAAACAATGCTTATTATAGACATATTTATGAAATTAACAATCTTTACTATCATAAATCAGATGACTTATGATAGTTTTGCGGTTTGAGTGAAGCCTCTTGATATTATGGCTGATTTAATTTAAGAGATTGAATTGCAATAGCGAACGCATTAAAAAACCATGACAGGTCTCTATTGATGCCTTTTTCCAACACTAATGACAATCAGGTGCCTGGTGGAATTTACCTTTGTCAGGTTAATGAAAGAATTTCCTGTGGAGCATGCTGCGGTTTATACAATGTTGCCGATCCATCGTACGAATCTATAATGGAAATGCTTACATGGCGCACCGATTCTTTCCTGCACGTTAAGCGAGATATGGACGCCATACTCGCCTTCAAGGAGGAGGTCGAAGATAGAGAACCGCAAAAAAGGCCTTTCCCCGAGTTTCATCATTGCCCTTATATCGGCCTGGTGGGGAAAGAACGTTCACGCGTTGGTTGTCTCTTACACCCCCTGCTTGACGAAAATAAAGGTATAGATTTCAGGGGGCTAAGTTTTTATGGAAGCATGGCATGCAGGGTTTACTTCTGCCCTACATACTATGGTCTTCCAGCGGTTTTCAAAAAGATCGTTCGCGAAACAGCAATTAATTGGTATGGTTATGGACTTGTAATTACTGAAACAAAATTATTAAACACAATTTTTGAAGAAATTGAAAATCGTCTTAATCGGCCATTAACAGCAAACAGCCTGTTAAAAAATAACGGATGCCTCAAAACTGTGAGAAGGCTTTTAAATTTAAAGATTAATTGGCCTTTCAGGCTAAAATCCTCATCAGGACCGGCAAATTATTTTTTCAAAGACCAGCTTTATTCCAGGCCCCATATAAATTATGAGTCAATCTCGAAGACCGTATCAATATATAACAATCTACTACAAGAGTTGGAGTCACAATTTAATTCAGCCAGCGATCTTCAAGCCGCAGAAGATTTAATCGATGGATTAATTAATAAAATAATTAATAACCTTGAAGTTCCCGCCCTGCTCTGATTCCACTACAAGCCCCTCCTGTAAAACTTCAAGGGGAATTTCCGAACTGTTCCTTCAATATTAATGGATTGACTGAACAATATTGATAACTCATCGAAAAGATAACAAATTAAATCGACTTGTATATTCACTTAATATATATTGCCAAAGATTAATTTCGGTCTGTTTTTTGAACCTCAAACAGGAGGATCAGGTGACCAAGAATTACAAAAAAATAAAGCCCCATTTCTTCAGCAATATGAAGGATGGGGCTTTTTGATTTACAGGCTTGGACCTGAACCGCAATAGCGAGCGAATACAAAAATAGCAAACTTCCTTACGGTCGAAGCTCCCCGCTGCTTGGCGGGGAAGCTTTAAAACATGAATTAAAAAAAGGAGTTAGCTGTTCTATTCTCGATGATACAAACTTATAAACTGAAGAGTGTCCCGTAAATACCCGTAAGTACGCAAAAGCATAAATGAATCAGTTGCCGATATTCTTTCCCCTGACTTTTTACATATTATGACTCTTATGTATATATTCGCTCACATAAAAATATTACGCCGCAAGCGGCGGGGAATACAACCCTAAAGTGATTGAATTCACCATAATAAATTTACACAATTGAATTGACACTATCCAAAAGATATCGAATCTTCTTGACAACATCTTTTGATCCATCTGTTTCACTTTGTCTCAAATGATCGGCGGCTAAGGCCAAAGCCGCCTGGTTGGCAAACATGGTCAAGAATCTCTTTTGATTCCGTAAATGATTAATATGATGGTTATCTACTCCCATGACTATTACCCCAACGTAGATCCCGTGAGCAATCATGGGAAGGCACAGCATTCCGTCTTTGCCCAGGAAGCGAATAAGCTGTTTATCCAAAATGGTAGAAGCGGCGTTTGTTGAGTAGTCAAAAGAATCGAGAATAATTTTCCGGCGAAGCGACTTGACCAACAGGTTGGTTTTCTTTTGGAAAAGGATTACCAGATCATTGACCAGATGATTTGATAGATCATCTTCTTTGTTTTCTGTAATTCCCTTGCCAATCAAGGCATCTCGTTGTTGGTCATACAGGAAAAAGATTGTGCTTTGAATATTAAATAAAACATGAAGACCCTGCTTAATAACCTTCAGTACGGACTCTTGTCCACGGGTTTCCAACAGCTTGTGAAGTGTAGCTTGAAGGAGAGAACTCTCCTTGACCATACTGAGGAGATCTTGCTGCTTTTCAGCATCCTTTTCCAAAACCGATCTTTTAGTGGCATCAGGAAGTTCAACTTCTATGTCCAGTAATTCTGCTGCCTGTTTTACCTCTTCTTCGGCAAGCGATATCAGCTTATTTGTTTCAGACCGGGTAAACCCAAAAACTTCTTCAGCTGTCTTAAGCTTGGCGCTGGCGTCTTCGACAGTAACTGAACACAGGGCATTGGCTACAAATACGATCTTTACCAGGGGAAGCGCATCCAAAATGCTATGTACCGGTTCATGATGATAAAGAACGGCATCAGAAATAAACGATTGAAGTGCCCAGCTATTGATAAGCCATGCCCCTGTCTCATCGTGTGAGGCGCCTATCCGCTTTTCACTGTCCAGCAACAAAGCTGGATTGCTCCTGGCAGCTTGCAGTACCTCGGTGTATTCC
>DATKWZ010000011.1 GCA_035529315.1 Anaerolineae bacterium | reverse complement strand
GGAATACACCGAGGTACTGCAAGCTGCCAGGAGCAATCCAGCTTTGTTGCTGGACAGTGAAAAGCGGATAGGCGCCTCACACGATGAGACAGGGGCATGGCTTATCAATAGCTGGGCACTTCAATCGTTTATTTCTGATGCTGTTCTTTATCATCATGAACCAAAACACAGAATTCTTGACGCACTTCCTCTTGTCAAAATTGTATATGCAGCAAACATTCTTAGCTCTGGGATAGATAGAGATCGCAGCTATGCTTTTGATATAGCAAAAGAAGTTTTGGGTTTAGAATATTCAGCATTAGACAGGATAGTCTCATTGTCTGATAAAAAGGTGAGGCAGGTTGCAGAATCGCTGGATATAAATATTGAAAATCTGCATAATTTTGATGAATCGGTTTGTGAAAAAGATGTTGAAAAGCAAAAAGAACTTGTCCGCACGGCCAGAAACATATCACAACTACAAGGCACACTTCAAAATCTGTTTGAATGCCATGATGCTGATTCAATACTGAAGGTTGTAAGGCAGGGTTTGCAAATTTTGTTTGATATAAAAAGTGTGCTTTTTTTTCTTTATGATCATGAGAAAGATGCTCTGCAAGGGGATATTGGCAATGGAGAAGGGTATGATTTGCTAATCAAGGAAATAGTTATTCCTGTTCAAGGTAAAAATTGTCTTTTGACAAAAACTCTTGCTGAAAAAACATCTCTGGATTCTTTTGGTCATATTAAAGAAATAAATCTTACTATTATTGATTCCCAGATCATTCGCTTGTCTGAAAAAGAAGGTATGCTGTGTATTCCCATGCTATCTCAGGAAAATTGTGTTGGCGTGATGGTTATAGGTATAGATGAAGCTCAATCTCATATTTTATTTAAAGATTTAAATTTCATAAACATGTTTGCAAACCAGGTGGCTGTTGTCATAGATGCTAAAAATAAGAGAAAATCTAAGGCAAAGCTTATTCAATCTGAGCATTTGACTGCTCCCTCAATTGTAGCTGATAAAGTTGCCCATGAGGTGAAGAATTCTCTGAGTATTATGAAAAATTATCTCAAGATACTGGGGCTAAAACTCGCCAAGGATAGTCCGGCACAAGACGAAATAGTTATTGTCAATGAAGAAATAGATCGAATAAGCCTCATTATTAATGGATTGTCTAACCTTTTAGAACCTAAAGTAATACAAAAAGAATTTGTTGATATTAATACTCTAATATCTGATCTAATCAAAATTACTCATGAATCATTGCTGCTTCAGTCGGGTGTTAAGGCTAAACTTAGCCTGGAAACATCTATACCTGCTGTTATGACGGATAAAAATGGTCTAAAGCAGGTTGTTATCAATCTAATAAAGAATGCTGTTGAGGCTATGCCCGATGGGGGAGATATTGAAATCAGCACCAGATTAATTGCAAAATCCCAAAACAATGGATTCAATAAAAAAGCAGATAAAAAAGAACAGGAATTTATTGAAATTATTATACGCGATAGCGGATCAGGAATCCCGAAGGAAATAAAGTCGAATTTATTTGAACCGCTTGTCAGCTTAAAGGGTAATGGCCATTCCGGCTTGGGTCTGTCTATTGCGTATGGCATTATAAATGGATTAAAAGGAATAATAACTTGTGAAAGTGACGAGACAATCGGTACAATTTTTAAAATATTGCTACCGGTTAATGATTGATGGTGTTGTAAAAAGTCGAAAAAACACTTTTTGGCAAGTATAATTGATATGTGGAGGTGATTATGTCGTGTGTGCCCAAAATCTTAGTAGTAGATGATGAAGCACGGATGCGGGATAGCCTGAGTGTTTTGTTAAGTAACGAAGGTTATAATATACAGACCGGTTGCAATGGCAGAGAAGCAATAGAATATTTGAACAAAGATAGTTATGATATGGTTCTCCTTGATATGGTTATGCCTGAAATGGATGGCCGCCAGGTTATGGATTATATAAAAGGTCAGCATTTAGATACCATGGTTATAGTTATGACCGGGCATGCAAGTATTGACTCAGCCGTAGAATGCGTGAAAAGGGGGGCTCACGATTACCTTAAAAAACCCTTTGATTTTGAAGAACTTCTGGCAAGAGTAAAAAACACAATTAATCAGATTCAATTAAAAAAAGAAAATAAGCTTGTCAACGGAAAGCTGAAGGTGACAGAGCAGCGATATCAATATCTCGTTAATGCATCACCGGATATAATTTACATTCTTAGTCCTTATGGAGAAATTACGTTTATAAATGGCGCTGTCGAATCTTTACTTGAATGCGATGCGGAGCAGCTTTTAAACAAACACTATACACATCTTTTGTTTGAATATGATCTAAATAAAGCAAAATACCACTTTAATGAAAGAAGAACAGGCTCTCGTGCTACTTCCGGCCTTGAATTAAGACTAAAAACGTCTAACAACGGCCATGACCCGGAAAAATGTTTGGTAGTGGAATTAAACTCCATGGGTATCTATGATAAATCTGTAGATGAGACCGATAAAAAATTTCTGGGGACTTATGGTGTGGCAAGAGATATAAGTGACAGAAAACGCCTTGAGGCACAATTGCTGCAGTCTCAGAAAATGGAGGCTATAGGGACTCTGGCAGGAGGTATTGCTCATGATTTTAACAACCTGCTTATGGGAATCATGGGCCGGATTTCTTTGATAAATCATGATGTCGAGTTAAACCATCCCCATTATAAACACTTCAAAGACATAGAAGAGATTGTTAAAAGGGGATCAGATCTTACCAAACAGCTTTTAGGTTTTGCCATGGGTGGTAAATACGAGGTTAAGCCTACCAATATTAACAAGCTCATAGAAAAATGCTCTGATATGTTTGGTCGTACAAGAAAGGAGAACAGAATCCACACAACGCTTCAGAAAGATGTTTGTGCGGTTGAAATAGACCGGTCGCAAATAGAACAGGTTCTGTTAAACCTTTTTGTGAACGCCTGGCATGCGATGCCGGGAGGTGGGGACATATTCATTGAGACGAAAAATATCAGGTTAGATGATGATGATGTCATGCATTATGGAATAAAACCCGGTGAGTTTGTTATGGTTTCTGTGGTCGATACAGGAGTTGGTATGGATAAAGAGACCCTGCGGCATATCTTTGAGCCATTTTTTACAACCAAAAAGTTGGGCAGGGGTACAGGGCTTGGGCTTGCTTCGGCTTATGGTATTATAAAAAATCATGGGGGGCTAATCAACGTTAACAGCAAAAAGGGTGAGGGGACAACATTTAATTTTTACCTGCCGGCTGTAGAAGCACAAATTATTAGTCAACTGCGTAATGATACAGAAGATGAGATTTTGCATGGAACCGAGACGATTTTGATAGTTGACGATGAGGAGATAATTATTAATGTTGCCCGGGAAATGCTCAATAATATGGGCTATAATGTTTTTGTAGCCGGAGGTGGAAAAGAGGCCCTGGAAATTTTTAAAAAAGACAAGGATAAAATTACATTGGTTATGTTGGACATGATTATGCCGGATCTGTCCGGGAGCGATGTATATAATGTTCTTAAGGAGATAAAACCAGATATAAAGATTTTAATTTCCAGTGGATATAGCATTGACAACCAAGCGAGTAAAATAATGAGCCGTGATTGTGATGGATTTATTCAAAAACCATTTAATATGTTACAGCTTTCTAAGATAATTAGAGAGATGCTTGACAGTTGAAAACCCTCTTGGACGTAAAACCGCTCTCTCCTGGTTTTGTCTGACATCTATTGATCTGAAAAAAGTAAAAACGGAAACGCTGATTATATGGGGAGCTTATGGGACATCCTATATTCCTTCCGTCAAGCATAAAGTGTGCGTTTTCAATAAACGAATTAATTCAACAAGATAGAAGGGCGGCTAATTTTTGAGCGTACTTCTCCTTATATCAAGGGGGAACAACATTGATAACTCATCGAAAAGATAACAAATTAAATTGACTTGTATATTCACCTAATATATATTGCCGAAGATTAATTTCGGTCTGTTTTTTGAACCTCAAACAGGAGGATCAGGTGACCAAGAATTACAAAAAAATAAAGCCCCATTTCTTCAGCAATATGAAGGATGGGGCTTTTTGATTATGCAGGCTAAAATCTGAAATTATGAACTAAAAAAAGGAGTTAGCTGTTCTATTCTTGACGATACAAGTCTCCCGTAAGTACGAGTTAAATGAACGACTTGTGGCGTAATGAAAAAGGATATTATAATGTCTAATGTTATAACAAAGGAAGCTATTGCCAGTAAAATATACAAATAATAAGAACCGTTACAAAGCTTAGGCAAGCGTTATCAGATAATAAAGAGCTCAGAAAAGAGCTTGAAGAATTAAAACAAATAACTGATGAACGTTTTCAAATTGTTTTTGAGACGTTAGATCAATTAATAAATATTGAAAATACGCCAAAGAAAAAAATCGGCTTTACAGTAAAAGAAAAGCTCAATTCATACGGCAATCGAAAAAGAAGATAGTTGGGTCGGTACAGAAAAAGGATTTAGCTATTCTATTTTTGACGATACAAACTCATAAACTGAGGAGCATTCCATAAATAGCCTATTACATCCCCCTTAAAACTGTATTAAATACAGCAATACGATATTATAAAGAAAATATATAGCGTTAATATACAGATTTTTTCTGCTTAATATAATAGTTATACCTAAAAATTTAAAATGAAAATAAAGCTTCTCGAACTATCAAAAGAAGAGCAAGACCTTGTAGAAAAAGCGCCACAAGAATATGGCCCGGCATTTGTCAATGCTCATGATTTGGTTTTTCTTACGTGGACGTTTGTTAATACAAAAAAACCTGAAGCTTATGCCTTTATGCTTTTCTTGAGCCAAATCCAAAAATCATTGGTTCTTTGCCTTTTGTCAGCTGTTCGAAATCACGAAGTGCAATTTAATATGATGTTGCGTTTTGCACTTGAAAACGCTTCTTTAGCTAGTTATTCACTATTCAAGCCTGAAACAAATAATTTTTATAAAACCGATGAAAACGGCATTATGTTTCCTAAGGAATCAGCTAATTTAAAAGCGTATAAATGGTTAGATAAAAATTATACGGAGCATTCGCAAAAAATTAAGTCGATGAAAGATAATATAAATGAGTCTTTTGCTCATGCAAGTATATTGCCTGCGCCACAAAATATAGATTATGGCAGTCCACAAATTACCAACATGTTTTTTGATTACCCTGACAAGTTATTTGTTATAAAAAATTTGTGGTGGGTGGCTAATGTTGCATTAGGAATGCTTGACCTGTTCGCTAAAGTAATCAGGCAATATCCCTTGGTAACAATTGCAGATGACTTTGTTCAATCGTTGGAAAACTATGCCACAGAAAATTACAGAATCTTGAATGAATTGAAAAGGAACCCAAGGTTCGCTAAGTGGCTTTAATGACAAGGTATAACAATGTAATTAAGAGGGACCGGCGAGCACCGGCGTTTTTCAAAATAATGCCATCTTGATTGCAACCGGAAACAAGTAGCAAAGGGTTGGCCGGCCCCTTATTACTGGTTAGGCAGATCAATTTACGAAAGCATATACAATGAATCGAAAGACAGCCAAAATTAAACCCGCCGTAAATAAGGATGTGCTGCTGTTTCTGGCGGGCTTCATGTGGTTCGGTGCCGGAACAATGCTTTTGTTTCTATCATTTTCCTGGCTGAATGCATTTCAAGTTCACGGATCATTCTTATTTGGCGGAATAGGCGTTACTGTAGCATTAATAGTACACCATTTCGGATTTTTGAAAATCGTGGATAAAAATTTGGGACGAATATTGCCGATGGAGGGAAAGAAGTGTATTTTCTCTTTTATGACCTGGAAGAGTTATATAATCTTAGCAGTGATGGTTACAATGGGAACATTGTTGCGACATTCCCCGATCCCCAAACCATATTTGTCGATGTTATACATAGGAATAGGTTTGGCGCTTATACTTTCGAGCGTGCGATACTTAAGAGTCCTTCTGAGTCAAATTAGAAAAAGCAAATAGGAGCCAATTAATCCAAAACGCGAGTTCGGGAGCCTGTGGGACATCCTTCAGATTATAAGTTTCTCATGCCTTCGTTGTTTTTTTGTGCTGTTGGGTGCAAGGGGCTTTTGGGACGCCCTTTACATTTAAAGTTTTGAAATGATGGTTACGGGTTGCGGCAAGAAGTCTACTATGTTATTGGGTGGTAAGAGACCTTTGTATTAGTACGGCTCAAATAGCAAGGCGATTGAATCTCTCATTGGCCGGGGTGAGTCAGTCGGTAAAGCGAAGGGAGACAATAGTACAATAAAAGGGCTACAACCTCATCGATCCTTAAGCCCAAATGTGGAAATGTAAAGGGCGTCCCCAACGCCCACAAAATATAACAACTGGAATTTCGAAAACAGCGCCAAAAAACAAGCAAAGAATTTTATCAATGGACATAAAAGAAATCCCATACCTTCCGGAACGTTTATCAGGCCTGGTGGAACTGGCTTCAAACCTCTGGTGGAGCTGGCATCCTGCAGCCAGAATGCTCTTCAAAATGCTGGACCGGCAGATATGGAAAGAAAGCCGGCACAATCCTGTAAAGGTTCTTAAAGAGCTTCCCAAAAAAAACTTTGAATCAGCTGCCGCGGACAAAGATTATCTGCGGCACTATGATATAGTTCTTTCAAGATTCCATAAGGAAATTAAAGAAGATGAATGTTTGCTGCTTGAGGGAATAAACGAAAGAAAGATTCACTCAATCGCATATTTTTCTGCTGAATACGGTCTTCATCATTCCCTGCCTTTTTATGCCGGCGGATTAGGATTTTTAGCCGGAGACTTTATAAAGGAATGCAGTGAATTAAAGGTCCCCTTGACAGCATTGGGATTTATGTATCCGGAAGGTTATTTCAAGCAACAAATCCGTGAAGACGGCTGGCAGGAAAATATAAAACAATTACTTGACAGGGATGCTGCATCAATTTTCAGAGTTCTTGATAAAAACGGAAACCAGCTTATAGTAAAAGTACCTTTGATTGAGCCACCCATTCATGTTGCTGTATGGAAAATAGCCGTAGGTCGTGTACCTCTTTATCTAATGGATACAGATATTGAGATCAATGATCCATGGAACCGTGGGGTATCAGCACGTCTTTATACCGGTGACCTGGAACAACGGCTGCGGCAGGAAATAGTGCTGGGCATAGGCGGAGCAGAAGTCTTAGAAAAACTTGGAATTAAACATTCTTTAATGCATTTAAATGAAGGGCATGCCGCCTTTGCTCTGTTGGAACGCATAAGGGATAAAGTGCAGGAAGGAATGAATTACAGTGAAGCATCTCAACGTGTCAAACAATCCACTGTTTTTACTACCCATACACCTGTTGCCGCCGGGCATGATATATTTCCCTTTCAAATGATCGAAAAATACTTTAATTCCTATTGGCCTTCCCTTGGACTTGATCGCGACTCATTCCTTCAGCTTGGTGTTCATCCTGAAAATCCCAATGCCGGTTTTAATATGACGGCCTTTGCTTTAAGGATGTCTGAATTTCGTAATGGGGTCAGTAAAAAACATGGGGAAGTTGCCCGAAAGATGTGGCATGGTCTATGGCCGGAATCATCTGGAGACGAAGTGCCTATTGATTATATAACCAATGGGATACATATACCGACCTGGATCGAACCTAAAATGAAGCTTCTTTTCAACAAATATTTGGGAACTGACTGGGTCGAGGATTGCGATAACCCTCTAATCTGGGAATTGATAGATGAAATTCCGAATGATGAGCTATGGAAAACCCACGTCTGGTTAAAAATAAAGTTAATCAATACTATAAGAGAAAGAGCTCGTCAGCGCTGGGTAAAAAATCGAGTAAGCACTTCAAATATTTTAGGTATGGGCACGCTGCTTGATCCATCGGTATTGACAATTGGTTTTGCCCGCAGATTTGCGACTTATAAGCGTGCTGATCTGATTTTTTATGATCTGGAAAGATTGAAAAAGCTCGTAAATGACAGGTGGCGACCAATACAGATAATATTTGCAGGCAAAGCTCATCCGGCAGATGACCCGGGGAAAAGAATACTTCAAAAGATATATAATTTTGCCCGCGATCCCGGTCTGTGTGGCAGAATTGCTTTTATTGAAGACTATGAAGAACAATTCGCACAATATATGGTTCACGGTGTGGATGTATGGCTGAACAACCCACTGCCGCCTATGGAAGCCTGCGGAACCAGCGGTATGAAGGCGGCTTTAAATGGTGTTCCTCACCTGAGTATAATGGATGGCTGGTGGATAGAAGGTTATAACGGGGAAAACGGCTGGGCTTTTGATCATGAAGAATCGGAGAAGAATAAGGATAAAGCTGATGCCGAGTCAATTTACCGGATTCTGGAAGAAGAGGTAATGCCATGTTATTACAAGTTCTCGGATGATGGAACTCCTGACGACTGGGTGAGAGTAATGAAAGACTCCATTAAAAGTAATGCAGCGATGTTTTCCTCAAGAAGAATGGTAAAAGAATATATCAAAAAATTTTATATCAAAGAATTAAAAAAAGCACAGAATGACTAACAATGTCTGTTGACTCAAGCTCCGGGATTAAAAGACCTTGCCATATTCATTTAGACAGCCTGAACCGCAATAGCGAGCTGTTCAAAAGATCATGCCGGCTTCGCGCCGGTTCAACGGGATGAACAGAGAAATAGTTTGACTTGCATATGACAATTTTATATTTAATAAAAGCAAATAATTATGAACAGATAAAGATTCTGGCAGGATAAGTTTTGATTTTTTAATTCTGTCAAAAAAATATATTTTACTTTTAAGGGAGAAAAAAATAAATATTATTATGAACTGCAACATCCTTATCAATGCGATAGATCCTGAAGAATGCAGAATTGCGAAAGTAAAAGACGGCAAGCTGGGAGAATTTCATATAGAAAGCGCCGCAAGGGAAATAATCCACAGCAATATCTATAAAGGAATTATTGCACATATTGAACCCAGCCTTCAGGCTGCTTTTGTTGATTTTGGAGCAGAAAGACACGGGTTTTTGCAAAAGCATGAAATTCACAGCGATTACTTTCAGGACAATCATTCAGGAGATCGTTCAATAACAAATATAGTAAAACGTGGTCAGGAACTAATTGTGCAGGTCACAAAAGACCCGTACATGAAAAAGGGGGCCATGCTTTCGACACTTATATCTCTGCCTGGAAGATACATCGTTCTTTTGCCTGGAAGCAAAACAAGAGGGATTTCGCGCAAGGTTGAAAATGAAGATGAGCGGAAACAGTTAAAAAGTATTATTGACGGCCTGGCCATGCCTGAAGGATTCGGCATTATCATCCGTACTGCCGGGATAAACGCCACCAAGTCGCTCATATCCAGGGATCTGACATATCTTCTGCGACTGTGGAAAAACATCAAAAAAAATGTCCAGGATATAAAGGCACCGGCCCTTCTTTACAAAGACAGAAATCTTGTTTTAAGATCAATACGTGACTATTTTACTCCGGATGTAACCGAAATTCTTATAGACAATCTTTCAGTATTCCGCGAAACTAAAGACTTTGTTAATATCATTTCTCCCAAACACACAAAAATCGTAAAACTTTATAAGGGCGCGAAACCGATATTTACAAAATACCAGCTTGAAGACCAGATTGCATCTATATTTGAAAACCGTGTTGCCTTGAAATCAGGCGGATCAATTGTCATAGAACAAACAGAGGCCATGGTCTCCATAGATGTTAATTCAGGTAAAGGAACCAGAAAAAAGTCGGTCGAAGAGACGGCATTTATGACCAATATTGAAGCAGCAGAAGAGATTGCGCGTCAATTGCGGTTAAGGGATTTAGGCGGCCTGATAGTGATAGATTTTATCGACATGAGGGATCAGAAACACAAAACCAATGTTGAAAGCATGTTGAAAACAAATCTAAAAGAGGATAAAGCCAAAATAAAAACAGGCAAGATCACAAGGTTTGGTCTGCTTGAGATGTCAAGGCAAAGGCTAAGACCGTCTATTAAATTCGGCGGTTTTGAATCCTGCCGGTATTGCAAGGGGAAAGGGCTTACCCCGTCCTCGGAAACTCTGGGGGTAAGCTTTTTGCGCAAACTCAGCCTCGGGACTTTAAAGGAAGGGATTTCCAGCGTAAAAGCTATTGTGCCGATCGAAGTCGCAAATTATTTATTAAACAAAAAACGCAAGGAAATTTTTGACATGGAAGCCAGGCAGAATCTTTCAGTTGAGATCAAAGGCGACAATACAATGGTCCCCGGAGAAAGCAATATTGTTTATGAATAACTACTTAAAAATCACCCTGATTTGCGCTGTTGCCGCCCTAACGGCTGCAACGGGTTTATGGTTTTGGCGAAATCAAAACAAAGCTCATCTTCCCGGGCAAATTGCTGAAAAAGTTTATATACCTGTCAAGCCTCAAGCCGTTATTGATTACAATAAACCTCAAGCCATTACAAATAAACGTAAAGCAGAATACGGTCTTAAAAAAGGGGTTGACATTGTTGTCAGATCCGACGAATCCTTTAAAGTTGGTGAATCAACCGTTTCCATGCAGGAAATCCAGGATAAGATACGGCTTAAAATTGGCGATATCATAGAAAAGGATATAAAACCAGGCGAAATAGCGCTAAATAACGGTATAGAGGAATTCGGAATATACGTTGTGCGTCCCGGAGACAACTTATGGGCCATTCATTTTAAATTTTTAAAAGACTATTTTGATCGCAAGGGTATTGCCATTTCTTCGCTTGTCGATGAACCAGACAGGTTGGGATATAGTTCAGGGATGGGCAAACTTTTAAAATTTTCGGAACAGACTGTTTGCATATACAATTTAAAGGAAGGGAAACTCGATGTTGACATTAATCTGATTTTCCCTTTAAGCAAGATAGTTGTTTATAATATGAGCCGGATTTTTGCGCTTCTGGAGCATATAGATTACCAGCATGTAAACAAAATTCAGTTTGACGGTGAAACGATCTGGATACCTGCCGAGCAGTAAGAAAAAAGCTCAAATATGAAAACAACGAGCACCCAGCTAAAACACGGAAACATAAAATTATGATAAAACGGTATACCAGAAAGGTCATGGGAGATATCTGGACCGATGAAAACAGGTATCAGACATGGCTGAAGGTTGAAATATTAGCCTGTGAAGCCTTGGCAAAAAAAGGAAAGATCCCCCCAAAGGCTGTTGATAATATCAGGAAAAAAGCAGGATTTTCCATAAAAAGAATTGAAAAGATCGAGGCTGAAACCAGGCATGATGTAATCGCCTTTCTTACAGATGTTGCCGAACATGTCGGCCCTGATTCAAGATACATTCACATGGGCCTGACATCCTCCGATGTTCTTGATACAAGCATGGCATATCTTCTCAGACAGGCCGGCATGATTATTCTTAAAGACTGCGAAATCCTCTTGCAGACGATAAAAAAAAAGGCGTTTAAACACAAAAACACGGTGATGATAGGACGCTCTCATGGAATCCATGCAGAGCCTATAACATTTGGCTTGAAGCTTGCGGTCTGGTACGATGAAATGCGTCGTAACAAGGAAAGGTTTGAGCGTGCTGTTGAAACAATAAGCTTTGGGAAGATATCAGGAGCTGTGGGAACATTTGCCAATATCTCCCCGGACATTGAGGCGTATGTGTGTAAAAAACTGGAGCTTAAACCCGCTCCAGCCTCAACCCAGATTGTTCAAAGGGACAGGCATGCTGAATATTTTACAAGCCTGGCCATCATGGCTTCATCCATAGAAAAGATGGCGGTCGAAATAAGGCATTTGCAAAGAACAGAGGTCCTTGAAGCAGAAGAATTTTTTTCAAAAGGCCAGAAAGGTTCTTCAGCCATGCCGCACAAGCGTAATCCAATAGGGTCTGAAAATATATGCGGCCTTGCCCGTATCATACGTTCAAATGCCATGGCTTCCCTTGAGAATATTCCCCTGTGGCATGAAAGGGATATCAGCCATTCCTCTGTTGAAAGGGTCATAGCGCCTGACAGCACGATACTGATCGATTATATATTAAACAGAATCACAAAAATCATAGACAAGCTGGTTGTATATCCTGAAAGAATGAAACAAAACCTCAATATGTTTAAAGGGCTTGTCTTTTCTCAGCAAATATTGCTGGCTCTTGCGGAATCCGGCGCAACTCGTGAAGATGCTTATAAAATAGTCCAGACGGTTGCTATGCGGGCATGGAAGGATAAAAATGATTTCAAAGCCCTTGTTTTGAAAAACAAAAAGATTTGCAGCCTGCTCGGTTCTGAAAAAATTGAAGAAATATTTGACGTAAGTTATCATTTAAAGTATATCAGCGCCATTTTTAACCGTGTATTTGTTGACAGTTAAATGAAATTATTAAGAATAGTTTCTATAAAAATTTTTCCGGCGATTATAGTAATCTTCCTTTGTCTGGGGTGCCGGGCTTTTGAGCCTGTAGAACGGCTTAAAGATTCGTATGATCCTTACCGCGGCGGTCAATACAAGGCAGCCCTTACGGACTGGAGTAGAGAAGCCCGTATTTACAGAGGCCTGGACGTTAAACTAATAGCTGACGCCACATTCAAATCTTCTAAGTTTATAGATGCTTATTCAAATGAGTATGCCAGGGCATATAAGCTGACAGGCAGTGAAAAAACAAAGCTGTTAAAAGATCAAAAAAATGCCGCTTTAGTTTATAATGATTTTCTGCTTGCCGCATATGTGCCTGATAAAAAGCTCAATGATTTTAACAAAAAGGATTCCATCTGGAAAATATATTTAACTGCTGGAACAGGCGGGCTGATAGCTCCACTTGAAATCAGGAAAATAAAACAGGTTGATGCTGTAACAACCCACTTTTTTCCTTATATAACTCCCTGGAAATCGGTGTACATGGTTAGATTTTCCGCAACATCTCCGGCAGCCCGCAAGTCTATGATTGATGGCGGCGCTGAAAATATAAAACTTATTATCACAAGCGTATTAGGCTCCGCTGAAATGGTTTGGGAATAAAAACCGCAATAACATATTTAATCGCAGGGTTAATAACAACAGAAACAAGGAGGGTTAATTTTGGTTGACATAGCATATGCAATGGGTCAGGGTGGCGCAGCAGGCGGACAGGGGGGTGGATTCGCATCATTTATCCCTCTTGTTCTTATGTTCGTTATTTTTTATTTTCTTCTTATCCGGCCCCAGCAAAAAAAGCAGAAAGAGCATCGTTCAATGGTCGGTAATCTTAAAAATGGAGACCGTATAATAACAAGCGGCGGCATTCATGGACGCATTACCTCTGTTAGTGATGACACTTTAACAATAGAGGTGGCGGATAAAGTCCGTGTGAAGATAAATCGAACTAATGTTTCAGCATTGCTCCAGTCTTCATCACAGGCTCAGCCGGCAAAAATAGAGAAAACCGATTCAGATAAAAAATAAAACTCGAAAATTAAAAAAGCCCCGGTGACATAGGTTAACCGGGGCTTTAATATGATAAAAACCGGACAATAGAAGGAATAGATCATTGAAAAATATTTCCTGGAAATTAATTTTAGTTATAATTGTTGTTATAGCTGCTGTTATCTATATTATTCCTTCAATTAAACCTGCATGGTGGCCGCACAAGAAGATAAATCTCGGCCTTGATCTCCAGGGAGGCATGCATCTTGTGCTTGAAGTGGATACTGAAAAGGCTTTGGAAAGCACAATAGAACGTATTAGGCTTGAGATCCAAAATCTCTTAAAAAAAGAGCGCATAAGGTTTCTAAGTGCAGAGAGGGTTAACGGTTCAAAGATCTCGGTCAGATTGCAGGAAAAGGATAGTGCCGACAGTTTTGAACAGCTTCTAAACAAAGAGTTTAAAGATCTGCGTATTGTTTCAAGATCAACAGATGAGGGGGTGTTTTCCATGGTTTTGGACCTTCCTGAAGAAGAAGCCGATAATATCAAAAAACTTGCGGTATCACAGGCCCTTGAAACCATAAGAAACCGTATCGACCAGTTTGGTGTGAGCGAACCCGACATCAGGCATCAGGGTAAAAAACGTATTTTAATTCAACTTCCGGGGATAAGGGACACACAAAGAGCAAAGGATCTCATCGGCAAAACAGCCCTTTTGGAGTTCAAGCTGGTGGATGAAACACAAGATGTTAATGCTGCTCGAAATGGGAATATTCCTCCTGGAAGCGAAATACTTACTCAGATCACAATGGATCCTGACTCAAATCGCGAAATAAAAAACTACTTTCTTATTAAAAAGCAAACGCTCTTAACAGGTGCGAATCTCACAGATGCAAGGGTTCAAATAGATTCACAGTTCAGTGAGCCTTATGTTTCCATTACTTTTGACAAAAAAGGCGGAAGAACTTTTGCTAAAATAACAGAAGAAAATGTAAAAAAACGCCTTGCAATTGTTCTGGACAATCATGTTTATTCCGCGCCGGTTATACAGGAAAAAATCGCCGACGGTGAGGCCCGCATTACAGGTAACTTTACTATGGAGGAGGCCAAGGATCTTGCCATCGCTCTGCGCGCCGGCGCGCTTCCCGCCCCTGTAAAAATACTTGAGGAAAGGACCGTCGGCCCCTCTCTTGGAGCTGATTCAATCAACAAAGGTCTTGTTTCAGTGTATGTCGGAGGTTTTCTCGTAGCCCTGTTTATGATTATATATTATAAGGGTTCAGGCCTGATAGCCGACTTTGCTCTTATCCTTAACATTATCCTGATCGCCGGAGGACTCGCGGGTTTTCAGGCTACTTTAACACTTCCCGGCATTGCGGGCATTATACTAACCATAGGAATGGCCGTGGATGCAAATGTTCTTATTTTTGAACGTATCAGAGAGGAGCTGGGTATCGGCAAAACACCGCGAGCCGCAGTAGACGCGGGGTATAAGAAAGCCACCCTTGCAATCCTGGATGCGAACGTCACAACACTTATCGCGGCCCTTGTTTTGTTTCAGTTCGGAACAGGACCTGTTAAAGGGTTTGCCGTTACACTGAGCCTGGGCGTAATTGCCAGTCTATTTACATCTCTTATCATGACACGGCTTGTATTCGATTTTTTGTTAATTAACCGAAAAGTAAAAAATTTAAGTATATAGCGGGAGCATGTTTAATGCAGCTTATAAAACCTGATATAAATATTAATTTCATCAGCAAAAGAAAAATTGCATTCTCTATTTCCATTGCAATGATCATCATCAGTTTTTTTTCGCTGATAATACATAAGGGGCCGAAATACGGGATCGATTTTGCCGGCGGGACATTAATACAGGTTAAATTTAACGCGCCTGTTAACTTAGATGATGTAAGGTCGGGGCTCAATAAGCTTGAATTAGGCAAATCATCGGTTCAAGAGTTCGGCGATAAAAAAGATAATGAATATCTTATAAGAACCGATATGTCTATCTCAAGTTCTCAAGATTTTACTTCCAGAGTAAAAAAAGCCCTTGAATACACCAAGGGAAATGATGTGCAGATCCGTCGGGTTGAAATGGTAGGCCCTCAGGTAGGCAAAGATTTACGTGAAAAAGCTCTGTTTGCCATGTTCTACGCCCTGCTCTTTATTACCATATATATATCCGGACGCTTTGAATTAAAGTGGATATTAAGCGGCATCATGGCCGGAGCGCTTATGGTTGCCGTATATTTACTTTCCTTATTCAATGTGGGCATAGCCTTCCTTATCAGCGCCGCCGTAGTCGTTACACTTATCCTCTTCTGGTTTCTCGAGCTTAAATACGCTATGGGGGCTATTGTTGCCCTTATCCATGACATTATTATTACCGTCGGTATTTTTTCTATTTGCGACAAGGAGTTCTCCCTTCCGATTATCGCGGCCCTTCTCACCATAATCGGATATTCTTTGAATGATACAATTGTTATTTTTGACCGCATCCGTGAAAACCTCAGAAAATACCACAAAAATACTCTGGAAGTAGTCATCAACAGAAGTGTAAATGAAACGCTCAGTCGTACAATTCTGACCTCTTTGACAACTCTTTTTGTGGTTATAACGCTTTTTACTCTTGGAGGCGGAATTATCCACGACTTTGCATTTGCAATGATAGTCGGGGTGGTTGTAGGAACATACTCCTCAATATTTGTTGCAAGCCCCATACTCCTTGCCTGGCAAAAGCATGGAAAGAAAAAATAAGTGGAAAATATTCTGCTGCCATGGTTTGTCCTTAAAAGCGTTCCGGGAATTGGGCACTGCCATTTCAAGCGTCTTATCGACCATTTCAAGTCTCCTGCGCGTGTTCTTGAAGCATCGCGCGAAGAACTTCTCAATCTCGACGGCATGTCCGAACGCCTTGTGTCGGCGATAAAGCGGCACAGGATACCTGAACAGGTTAAAAAGGAGCTTGATCTTGTTACGCAAAAAGGTTACCGGATTGTCACAATGGCAGACAATGATTACCCTCCTCTTTTGCTGCAAATACCCGACCCTCCCCCGTTTTTGTATGTCTACGGAAATCTTGAGGGGTCTATAAGAAATGTTGCGGTTGTTGGTTCCAGGAATGCGACAACCTACGGAATATCAACGACCAAACAGCTTTGCGTAAATCTGGCTTCAAACGGGATTACCGTCGTCAGCGGCATGGCAAGGGGGATCGATACTGCTGCCCATGAAGGCGCCCTGATGGGTAAAGGAAAAACAATCGCCGTGCTTGGAAGCGGGCTTGAACGGGTTTATCCCTCGGAAAATATAAAGCTTTTTCATAAAATCGCCGCTAACGGCGCTGTTATTTCAGAGTTTTCTCTCATGACGGAACCTGAAGCTCATAATTTTCCAATGCGAAACAGGATAATCAGCGGCATTTCACTTGGAACCGTTATAGTGGAAGCAACTAAAAGAAGCGGGTCGCTCATTACAGCGCGTCTGGCAGCAGAGCAAAACAGAGAGGTATTTGCTGTTCCAGGAAGCATCCATTCCTTTAAAAGCACCGGCACACATACACTTATCAAACAGGGAGCCAAACTGGTTGAACAAACACAGGATATTCTAGAAGAACTTGCGCCTCTTTTGCAGGAGCATGCCGCAACCGAAAACACGGATCAAAATAAAACAAAGGCTGATCTTCCGACGTTATCATCAGAGGAGTTGACGGTATATAAAGCGCTCGGGCCATATCCCGTTCATATAGACGAGCTTGTTAGAAAAATTTCCATGAAGCCCGGAAAGCTTTCGAGCATATTGCTTAAGCTGGAATTAAAAGGGGTTGTGCTGCAAACACCCGGCAAACTGTTTTCCATAAAAACAGAAAGCATGCGTTAGGAAAGGAATGATAGTGAGCAAACCGCTTATAGTAGTTGAATCACCAACAAAAGTAAAAACCATAAAAAAGTATCTTGGCGATATCTATAATGTGGTCGCAACCGTCGGCCATATCAAGGATCTTCCCGCAAAGGAAATGGGGATAGATATTGAAAAAGGTTTTAAGCCAAAATACACAATAATCCCAGGCAAGAAAAAGGTTATATCCTCTTTAAAAAAGGCTGCCGGAGATGCTTCAGACATATACCTTGCGCCCGACCCTGACAGGGAGGGCGAAGCAATAGCATACCATACCGCGGAAATTCTAAAAAAACAGGGCAGAAAGTTTTACAGGGTATTGTTTCACGAACTCACAAAAAATGCCATCAATAAGGCAATAGCCGCTCCTGAAAATCTCAACAAGAAAAAATATGAGGCTCAACAGGCACGCAGAATACTTGACAGACTGGTGGGATATCAGGTTTCGCCATTGCTGTGGCGCAAGGTCAAAGGCGGGCTGAGCGCGGGAAGGGTGCAATCTGTCGCGGTGCGGATAATCTGCGAAAGGGAGCGCGCCATTTATGCCTTTAATACAAAAGAATACTGGTCGATAACAGCTTATCTTGAGAGCGGGAGCCCCCCACCATTTACCGCAAAACTCGCGAAAAAAGACGGAAAGAAGATCAGCATTCCGGATGAAAAGGCTTCAACCGCTATCCTTAATGAGATATCAGGCAGCAGTTTTATAGTGGAAAAAGTTCAAAAGAAAACCACAAAAAGAAATCCCCTTCCCCCTTTTATCACAAGCAAACTGCAGCAGGAGTCTATCAGAAAGCTGAGATTTTCCGCCAAAAAGACTATGATCATAGCACAGCAGCTCTATGAGGGTATAGATCTGGGGCCCGGCAAGCCGGAAGGGCTTATCACATACATGCGTACAGATTCAACCAGGATATCAAACGAGGCTGCCGAAGAAGCCCTTTTGCTGATCCAGGAACGTTTCGGCGAACAATATGCTCTTGAAAAGCCGAGGTTTTTCAAAAACCGCAAAAAGGCTCAGGATGCCCATGAGGCCATACGACCCACATCGGTCTTTAATACACCTGAAAAAATTGCCGGTTATCTTTCCAAAGACCAGCTGTCTCTATACACCCTTATATGGAAACGGTTTGTCGCATCACAGATGAAACAGGCCATTATTGACACCAGCTCGATATCTATCAATGCCGGTTCCTGTTTATTTACCGCAAGCGGATCAACCATTAAATTTCCGGGCTTTATGAGCCTTTATATGTCTGTTGACGATGCAGATGAAAGGGAAGGAAAAGCAGATGATCTTCCGGAACTTTCTGAAGGCATGGTATTAAAACTCAACAAATTGGAGCCAAAGCAGCATTTTACATTGCCGCCCCCAAGATTTTCAGAAGCATCTCTGGTCAAAGAGCTTGAAGAAAACGGGATAGGGCGCCCCAGCACCTATGCGGCCATATTATCGATAATCAGACAAAAAGGATATGTGGATTTTGTCAAAGGTTATTTCAGACCAAACGAACTCGGCTTTATTGTAAACGACCTTCTGGTAGAAAGCTTTTCTGATATATTCGGCGTTGATTTTACCGCCAGAATGGAAAATAGTTTAGACAGTATTGAAGATGCTGATGCCAATTATTTAGAAGTGCTTACACGTTTTTACGAACCTTTTAAAAAAGATCTGGATGCTGCGTCAGAATCGATGCTCAACATGCGGGGCGTTGGTTTCCCGGCAGATTTAACCTGTCCCGACTGTAACAGACAAGTGCATGTCAAGGTTGGCAAAAACGGACAATATCTTGCCTGCAGCGGGTATCCTGAATGCAAATATTCAACAAACTATACAAGGGATGAAACAGGGAAAATCCAGCCGATTGAAGTGCCCAAAGAAGAGGCTACAGACAAAATTTGTGAAAAATGCGGCAAGCCTATGATCATTAAACAGGGACAATACGGGCCGTTTCTTGCCTGCACCGGATACCCGGAATGCAAAAACACCAAATCAATAAATTCAAATCATGCTGCGCAGGCTACTGGTGTAAAATGTCCTGAAAACGGCTGTTCCGGCGATCTTGTCGAAAGAAGGTCAAAGCGCGGGAAATTTTTCTATGGATGCAGCCGTTATCCTGAATGTACATTTGCCATCTGGGATAAGCCGGTCGCAAAAGAATGCCCTGAATGCAAGGCTAAGTTTCTTGTCGAAAAAACAACTAAAAAGGAAGGCGCTTTTTACGCGTGCATGGAAAAGGAATGCGGGTATAAGGAAAACAGGTAACCTTATGAAATTTGGAGATTACGAATGCTTTGCTGTTGAAACAGGCGGATTTGCAATAGACGGCGGCACAATGTTCGGAGTTGTTCCAAAGATATTATGGGAAAGAAAAATTCCTGCTGATGAAAAAAATCTTATCCCCATGCAGGCAAGGTCTCTTTTAATACAGGGAAAAGGGAAAAATATTCTAATCGACACTGGAATCGGCGACAAATTATCTGAAAAGCTGAAAAAAATATATCAGGTTGACATGGATTCAGCGAATATCAATACATCACTGTCTAAGCTTGGATTGACCAGCAGCGATATTACCGATGTAATAATAACCCACCTCCACTTTGATCACGCGGGAGGATCGACATATATCATGGATGGCAAGGCGGTTCCGGCATTTCAGAACGCCGGATATTATGTTCAAAAAAAACAGTGGGAAATCGCGAACAATCCATCAGCAAGAGACAGGGCAAGCTATATGGAAGAAAATTTCATGCCGCTTTTGAAAGCAGGGGTCTTAAATCTTATTGACGGCCCGCAAGAAATATTCGAGGGGATCGATATTATCGTGACCAACGGGCACACACCCGGCCAGCAGCATCCACTTGTAAAGGATAAAACAAGATCTCTCCTTTTTTGCGCGGATCTTATTCCAACATCAGCACATCTTCCTGTTCCCTGGAATATGGCGTATGATAATTTTCCAATGACTTTAATTGATGAAAAACAAAAGCTTCTAACCAAAGCATTAAAAGAAGACTGGATTCTTTTTTTTGAACATGATCCCCGCATTACCGCTGCAACCATCAAGAAGGCTGGAAAAAATATTGAAATCGATAGTTTTGTCTCAATCTGATTTTACGTAATAATTTGCCCAGCAAATAACCTCAGGATGCCGGTAATGAAAAGATGCTTTATACCCGCTGTGATTTGTGAGATAATTTTTTTATTAAGCATCGCATGCTTTCCTTTAGCAATGGGTGAAGCCATGACTATTGACAAATCCAAAGAAATCGTAAAACTGCCCGCCCCGAGGTTTGACGGCAATATTCCGGTTGAGACCGCTTTATTAAAAAGACGGTCTGTGCGAAGCTATGCTGCGGAAGCCTTGACGCTTGCCGAAGTCTCGCAGGTTTTGTGGTCAGCGCAGGGCATAACAGATCCGAGGGGTTTTAGAACAGCCCCTTCCGCCGGAGCGCTTTATCCTCTTGAGCTGTACATTGCCGCCGGCAGCGTGCAGGACCTTCCCGCAGGTATTTATAAATACAGGCCTCATACACATGAATTGTTCAAGATTTTAGATGGAGACCGGCGAGCGCAATTGTGCAATGCGGCTTTAAATCAATCTTCAATAATACAAGCGCCTCTTGTTATGGTGTTTTGCGCCGTATATGAACGTGTCACCGGAAAGTATGGGAATAAGGGCATGCAGTATGTTTATATGGAAGTTGGGCACGCGTCCCAAAATGTCTGCTTGCAGGCTGTTTCATTGGGTCTTGGAGCCTTGACCATCGGCGCCTTTTATGACGACCAGGTTAAAACAGCCATCCATGCAATGCCGGATGAGCGTCCGCTCTATATCATGCCGATCGGAAAGCTGAAAAAGTGATGGCTTTTAATCAACTAAAAGCTTCGTACATCAGGCTAAAATTAGTTTAGAAAGCTCGTCAAACTGATAAGGTTTGTATAATGTTGGAAAAGATATTTTAAAATTCGGCCTTAAAAAACCGCTTGTAATAATGATTTTTTTATCGGCGCAATACCGATTAAGAAATTTAATCCAGTAATCGCCACCGAGTATTTCCATCTTATAATCTGTAACAATTACATCAATTTCATTATCAAGCATGATTTTTAATGCACCTACTCCTTCGGAAGCAACAAAAACAGTAAAGTCTTTTTGGACAAGATAATCCCTCAAAGTCAACCGAATAGAGTCTTTATCTTCGACTATTAAAACAACTGGCAGATCATTCTTCATTTATATCCCCTTAACAAATCAGTTCGTTTATTTTTGAAATTAAACCGTCAAAATCAATTGGCTTCGGGGAAAAAGCATCAGCACCTGAAAGTGTTTATAGCTTGCCAACTGCGCAAATCATGATTCAGACAATTCTCATGCAGGTAGTGTTTGCATATCACAAATTTTAAGGTATTTCAATTTGTTACGTGAATAGCCACTATCTCTGCGGCCAGTGGCCGGCTGCAAGAGCATGGTTATATAGAAGGGTTGATATCTCTTTGTTCGTTTTAGACAAAATCCGGATAAAGTTTCTTCATGCATTCAGGGCAAATACCATGGGTAAATTCAGCCTCAGAATGTTTGTGAATATATGATTCAATTTGATTCCAATAACCTTTATCGTCACGAATTTTTTTACAGTTAGCACAAATCGGAAGAATCCCTCTTAATGTTTTGATTTCTGCCAGGGATTTTTCAAGCTCTTGTTTGCGGATCTGGAGCTCTTTATTCAAACCGCACAGTTCCATCAGATCATTGTGGCGCGCCATGGCAATGGTGACGCTCTATTTCAAAAGCTTCAGGTGGTTTAAGAAGAAAGGCACCCACGCCTGATTTGCTTGCTTCTTTGACCAGTTCCTGAGAATCGTAGGCAGTCAGGATAACTATCGGAGTGGGTGAGTTCTCCTGGATTTGACGGGCTGTCTGCAGACCATCGAGCTTCGGCATCTTAATGTCCATTAGGATAACGTCGGGTTGAAGAGAACGCGTCATTTCAACCGCTTCCTCGCCACTTGATGCTAATCCAACCTGTTCGTACCCAATATCATTCAGTGTTTGTGTTATAGATTTACTTACCATAAAATCATCTTCTACAACAAGAACCCGGATCGGCTTCTGTTCTTTCATTTAGACTGTATCCCTCCTTGTAGCGATGTTGATTTCATTTTCAAATGAAATTGTTGTCAAGCTCCCATTATCGTTTTCAAATACGACATTACCTCCTAAACTTTTCATGACAATCCCCTGAATCAATTCAAAACCGATATTTGCACTGCTGAAATCCCCTTTGACTATTTCTTCCGGAAACCCGGGGCCATTGTCTTTGAATTGGATGGTTGTTTTAGCGCCGTCTTGTTCAATTATTATGTTGATATGTATATTGTCGCGATTTGTCACCCCGTGTTTGATACTGTTTGTGGCCAGTTCATTGATGACCATGGCTAAATGATGGGCCTGGGTACTGCTCACAATGACCTGGGATGGGGTTATGCTGATTTCCAGGTTTTTTGAAAACAATGCACCCTGGGTGGCGCCCTTTAATATCTGCTCGCAGAGTAAGCTCAGTTTAAGCGGTTGCCATCCACTTGCACTGAGCAAACCGTGAACCAAGGAAAGCCCCCTGATGCGTGCTGTTAAATTCTGAAGAAAAGATAAATAATATGTACTTCCTTCCTCTACGGCATGTTTCTCTTCCATGGCAAGCATACCGATAATGGCTGACAGATTGTTCGTAACACGGTGATTAACTTCTCTTATCAGAACTTCTTGCGTATCAGCGTATTGTTTTAATCTCTTTTCCGCCAGCTTGATCTCGGTAAGGTCACGCGCAATGGAATTGGTAGCAATCAGGTTGCCATCCTCGTCAAACTTCGAATTTATTGTCCATTGCATATAGTGCACCTGACCGCTTTGGCTGACCTGACGGTTTTCAAAAGTTATACTCGAAACCCTATCGCGAATCCATTCGGCAAAGGCTGCCTTGGTTTTTTCACTGTCATCGGGGTGTATAAAGTCAAAAGCAGATAAGCCTATACATTTTCCCGGGCTAAGGCCGAAGATTTTCTCGGATGTGTCATTGACATAGGTAAAGGTCCCATTGCTGTCCACCCGTGTTACCAGGTCGTCTGTACCTTCCACAAATTCGCGAAACTTTTGCTCGCTTTCCTTCAGCGCCTTTGCTCCATTTGCGAGCTGCTTCAAATACCTGGCTTCTGTTTCAAGTCTGGCTTTTTCTTTTTGACCTCTAAAAACAACCAGACCTCCTGCGCTCAATATAATTGCAATAAAACCTGCAAGGCCGAAGATATCTCTTGCATGTTTATTAATCGGACCAGTGATTTCAGAATAGGGTAAGGTTGCAATCAGATTAAGGATCAGATTCCCTGCCGCAACCGTCTTATAGGCAATGATGTCACGCTCATCGGTAACACAATTTATAAATATTCCGATTCCTTCATCTTTGGCTCTTACTCTGTTCAGATAATCATGCTCCGCTATGATATGCTCTTGTGTTCGACTTTCATCAAAAACTTCGCCTCTTTCCTCGTGTACCTTTTTTATTACATCCAATACCGTCATTCCCATGAAATCTTTTCTCGGATGCGAAATAATTGTATTTTTATTATCAAACATCCAGACAAAGCCATTTTTGCCGATCTTGACCGGCTCAATAAAATCTTTGGATATAGTATTGGTTTCAATCATCCATCTTGTAATCCCTGCAAATTTATCTTTGTAAAATACCGGCTCTGAGATAGATACGGCGAAGCGGCCGAGATCGTTATAAAACACTTCGCTGACACAAGGCTTGTGGTCTTTCAGGACACAGGCGACTCCCGGTTCATCAGAGTAATTCCATCCAATCCTGTTCTTATTATCTTTCCAAAAGGGATCCCTGTCCAGCATCTTACCATTGGCGTCAATTATAGCAAGAGCGTCGACATGCTTTTTGTATGCCTCATATAAATTTTCGACTTGACAAAATTCTTCTCCATGGTCTTCTTTCTCCCATTGAACTTTATTATAAATCCGTTCCTTAATTAAAGGGTCATTTGAAAGGATTTGCAGAGCTTCTTGATGATAACCAATAAATTCGTCCAATGCTTTTGCAGTTACCTTTAGAGTTGCCAGCAACTGGTTCTGTGTTTGAGAAACAGATGTTTTCGCAAACCCCTTATGTGACAGGTAGGCCACATATATAATAACGATTATAACCGCTATACCGGCGATGGCACTTATTGCCGACCGCATAAATAGTTTGTTTGTTTTCATAGATTTCCCTATAAAGACCACCTAAAAGTGTAGATAGCTTCATGACATCTTAAATTTTAGCCGAACATAGTCCTTTTTAAATACAAATCATAAAAACACCGTCATCATCGTCCATCGACCCTACGGTCCTGCCAAGGAAAAAACAAGTAAGATTTATTCCGCAGTTTACATGTCGTAAGCCTAAAAATTGCTATAACATCCCAAATACATTTACAATATCCATCATTTTACTATAATATTTACCCTTTAAGTAAAGAGCAGGATGCTACATTCTGATTGCAATCTATGCAATCTTTAGCTAATAAAAAACCCCAAATGTTTTGGAAATCATGCAAATATTCCTTTACACGATAACAGACTCAATTTAAAGTTGATGGTCTCGTAAAAAGTCGAAAACACACTTTTTACGAACCGTGTTAAGTGTTAGGTGTTAAGTGTTAAGGATATGATTAAACAGGCAATTGCTTTAACCTAACACCTAACACTTTACACTTAACACCTGATGAATCCGTTTTTTTACGAATTCATCAAAATTGATTCATGCTGTGAATTATAGTTTATAATCAAAATAATGAATTTAACAAAAAACATAATTCCGAACAATGTAAAAAAAATACATCTTATCGCAATATGCGGCACAGGCATGGGCGCGCTTGCCTGCATGTTAAGAGATCTTGGTTTTGAAGTAACAGGTTCGGATCAAAAAATATATCCGCCCATGAGCGATTTTCTTTCTCGCAAAGGCATAAAGGTTACCGAAGGCTTTAATGAAGATAATATTTCATATGGCCCTGACCTTGTTATTGTCGGAAATGCCGTTACAAGGCAGCATCCAGAGGTTCTTAAAATGCAAAACATGGGGCTTAATTTCTGCTCCATGCCCCAGGCAGTCAACAGGTTTATTGCAGACAACAAAAAGAGGATAATTGTTACCGGCACTCACGGCAAAACAACCACTTCCTCTATTGTATCCTGGATCCTTTATAAAGCAGGTTTTGATCCCTCCTTTATTATCGGCGGAATTTTGAAAAATTTCAGCAGCAATTATCGCCTCGGCAATGGAGAGTTTGTTGTAATCGAGGGAGATGAGTACGACACTGCATTTTTCGATAAAGGGCCGAAATTCTTACATTACGATCCTTTTATGGCCGTAGTTACGAGCATTGAATTTGATCATGCCGATATATTTAAAGATATAAGCCACGTAAGACATGCTTTTGATTCTTTTATTTCCAATATCTCTAATAAAGGAAAGTTATATGTTTTTGATCAAGATGACAATATTTCAGATCTGATTAAAGGCAAAAAATGCATTGTTGAAAAATATGGCAAGGATTCCGGCTCATACTGGCGACTTGGCTCTGTTTCCATTGATCCGCCGCGGACTATTTTTGAGGTTTTTAAAAAAGGCATAACCTTCGGCATTTTTAAAACCAGGCTTATGGGAGAGCACAACCTGCTGAACACATTGTCGGCAATAGCAATAGCCGATTCCTTGAACATACCTGTTGATATTATTGCAGAGGCGCTTGAAACATTTGAAGGAATCAAGAGACGTCAGGAAATCCGCGGGCAAAAAAGAAATATTACTATAATTGATGATTTCGCGCATCATCCTACCGCTGTGAGGGAAACAATAAGGGCGGTTAAACCCTTTTATCCTGACGGCCGGCTTATCGCCGTTTTTGAACCACGGACAAATTCAAGTATGCGCAAGGTATTCCAGAATATCTATCCCTTATCATTTGATGAAGCAGATTTAATATGTATCCGCAAGCCGCCTCTGCTTGAAAAGATTCCTGTTGACGAACGTTTTTCATCTGAAAAGCTTGTACATGACTTAAATAATCGCGGAAAGGATGCGCACTATTTCCCGGACACGGAATCGATTATTGATTTTTTGATTAAAGAAACAAGGCCGGGCGATGTTGTTCTGATAATGTCAAACGGCGGTTTTGATAATATACATGACAGGCTGCTTAAGGGGTTATGATTTTTTATTTCCCATGCCGGTAAAAGTCACGAACTTAACTATAGATGGGACTTTTTACGGCATCATCATATTTCAATAATATCTTCGATCTCCTTTAAGCCGTTTATATGAAAATCAGCGGAAATAGATCTGTTTTTGTATGCGATTAGCGTCATCTCCGCTGCTTTTGCCGCCATTTCATCAAGTTTTGAATCACCAATATAAATCGCATTATATGGCGCTATATTAAAATGCTTCAGTATTTTGATAAGCTGCTCAGGGTGAGGCTTGGGGTGCTTAACATCGAGGGCGCTGACAACCAGATCAAAACAGTCTTTTAGGTTGTGCTCAATGAGCACCCGTTTCATTGTGTCTGCCCTGTTGGTGGCAACGGCTGTCTTGTATCTGGGCCTCAGCCTTTTAAGCAAAGGTTTAAGGTATGGTTCGATTTCCATATCTTTTAAAAATGGCAGGTAGCTCATGTTTTTGCGATAGGTTTGCGCTGCTTCAAACATGTTTTCATCATCAAACAGATATGCCATTGCCTCATCCGCGGTATGCATATGGGAATAGGCAAACTGCTCAGGCGTCATATCCGGCTTTTTGAAATGGCGCAAGACACTGTTATAGTAAGCCGTGTTTGCTTTTGCCGTATCAAACATGACTCCATCGCAGTCAAAAATTACAACCTTTATATTATTCATCTAAAGCTGTCGCCTTTTTTGTTTTTATTTACCCTTTTTTACATCATAAAAAACGGATCCACATCCACAACTATTTTAACATCCCGGCTACTTATTCTTTCCCTGTTTTTAAACAACAGTTGATGAACAAACCCATGAAGATGTTCCGCGCTTAGCCCTTTTAGCAATATCTGCCACCTGAAATGTTTTGCTATCCTTGGAAGAGGGGCCGTGATAGGCCCTAATATCTCGACAGTCTTTATAAAGCGGCTGTTGTTTCTCAGCCTGCTGCAAAGATCACCGACATCCATAGCATATCTTTGTGTTTTTTTCATGTCTTTTCCAGATATTTTCAGCAGGATTATCCTTGAAAAAGGCGGGTAATTCAGAGCTTTTCGAAAAACAATTTCCTTATTGTAAAACGCTTTAAAGTCCTGATTTTTTGCAGCCTCTATACTGAAATGATCAGGATTATAGGTCTGCAAAATCACCCGGCCTGGAAGCGTTCCACGGCCCGCCCTCCCGGACACCTGGGCTAAAAGCTGAAACGTCCGTTCACCTGCGCGGAAGTCAGGAAAGTTCAGCGAAAGATCGGCACAAATTATACCAACAAGTGTAATGTTGGGGAAATCATGCCCCTTTGCCACCATCTGCGTGCCGATAAGTATATCTATGGTATGATCTTTGAGCCCCTTTAATATGCTCAGCATTGCATTCTTTTTCCTGATCGTATCCCGATCCAGTCTGGCAACCCTTGCGTCAGGAAAAAGCTGCTTTACAGCCTCTTCCACCTTCTCAGTGCCGAGCCCCAGCAGCTTAATTTTGGAAGATCCGCACTTAGAGCAATTTGAAGTGGCTGCCAGCGAATAACCGCAGTAATGGCACTTGTATGCGTTGGCTTTTTGATGCAATGTCAGGGAAATATCACAATTTTTGCAGGTTAAAGGTGCGCCGCATGACGCGCAGACCGGAAAGCCGGCAAAACCCCGACGGTTCAGAAACAGGATGGTCTGTTCTCCCCGGCTCAGAGTTTTCTTCATTGCCTTATAAAGTTCAGATGTAATAAAATATCCGATACCCTTGACATCCCTGGTTTTACGGAGATCAACCACCGTGGTCTCAGGAAGAGGACGTTTCTCAACACGTTTTGTCAGTGTTAATTCAATAAATTTTTTTGTTTCCACATTATAGTACGACTGGATTGAAGGGGTGGCTGATCCCAACAAGGCGACCCCGTTCATCAGCTTTGCCCTGACTATTGCAAGATCCCTTGCGTTATAACAAAGACCGCCTTCCTGTTTGTAAGAGGTGTCGTGTTCTTCGTCAACGATAATGATCCCAATGTCCTCAAAGGGGGCAAAAAGAGCGGACCTGGCGCCTATGGCGATGCGGACCTCTTTGCGCGCTATCCGCATCCATTGATCATATTGCTCGCCGGGAGAAAGCCTGCTGTGGAGCAAGGCAACGCAATCTCCGAAACGGGCTCGAAACCGTCTTTCCATCTGAGATATAAGAACGATCTCCGGAACCAGTATCAAAACAGAACTTTCTTGCTTTATGGCCTCGGCCGCTATCTGCAGATAGACTTCTGTTTTTCCGCTTCCGGTAACACCGGCAAGAAGGCATGTCTCAAACCCCTTGCCAAGGCGATCTATAACCGTGGAAACGGCTTTTTCCTGCTCCTTTGTGAGCTTATAAGGGTTGTCAGGTATTATGGATTCGCCAAACGGATCTCTGTACATCCTTTTATTAAAGATCGAAATATAACCTGCTTTTTCCAGGGGTTTTATTAATCTGGAAGCAGTCGGAATAAGCCCTGTTAATTTTTTTACAGATATTTCACCCTCATCCTGCAATGCATGGAGAATCCGCATCCTCTGCTCCGACAACTTGTCGGCAGAGATGTCCGGCTTAATCATAGATACATACCGCTCCGTCTTCGGGCCTGTTCCTTTGCCTTTAAGTTCCCGTTTGCTTATAATCAGGTTCTGTTTTTCCATGGTCTGAATTAAGGAATTCGGGATCTGGTTTTTAAGTTTTGCGCAAAGGTTTTTCAGGCCGCAGGATTTTAATTTCAGATGACATAAAATTTCACTTTGCAAAGGGGTAAGGTTATCCTTAATCAATGCGTTTATCCCCTTTTCAGTAATGGCAAGAGCAACAAAGTCATAAAGATTTAACCCGCCTGGAAGAGCGCTTTTTATAACCTCTCCGATGGGACACATATAGTAATCGGCAATCCATCTGAAAAAGGGGATCATGGATGAATGGAAAAGCGGAGTCTCGTCAAGGATATCCAGGACAAGCTTTATCTTGCCGTGATCCATATCCTCAGATGGACCCAGAATATATCCTGTAACCCTTCGCCGGCCAAAAGGGACCAGCGCCCTTTTCCCGATCCCCGCAAAAAAGGAAAGGTTTTCCGGGACACGATAGGTAAAGGTATTATAAACAGGAAGGGCTACTGCAACCTCAATATATTCCAAACAGGTTCTTTTTCCTTGACACATAACATCTTTTTCTTTACGCTGAATCATGCAAACTGCTTGTTAAAATTAAAGATTCTTGCGGATCAACTGCCGCAAAACAAATATTTTTTGACAGGATTAACCCTCTAGAATCCTTTTCAAAAAGCTAAAACATTTTTCTACAACTATTCTATGCCTATGAGTATTGTTACCACAATAATTCCAGTATTTGCAATTATCATTCTTGGCTTATTTTCCCGCCGCGCGGGGTTTATTAAGCCTGCCTTTTTAGAACCAGCAAACCAGCTTGTTTATCATCTGGCAATACCTGCTATGATTTTCCGTTCTATCTCACGCGCTTCTTTGAAAACCCAGTTCGACATAACCGTCCTGACAATAACCCTCTTTTCTGTTTTAGCTGTTTTTGTTGTTGCATGGGTGGTCGGCTCTATTGCCAGGGTAAAACGGAAACAGATCGGCACCTTTATCCAGAGCTCCTTTCATGGAAACCTCGGATATATAGGTCTTGCTGTTGCATATTACTGTCTTGGAGATAAAGGATTAGTGCGTGCCGGTATAATTGCAGGTTTTATAATGATTTTGCAAAACCTTCTTGCCGTAGTTGTGCTTCAGTTATATTCAACCGATATTTCAGAAAAGAAAAGCAAAACAAAGTTAGCATGGAAGATATTGGGCAATCCTGTTATATTATCGGCCATGGCAGGAATGCTGTTTTCCTTTACCGAAGTGCCGATTCCACTTGTCATAGATCGAATTCTTGATATTATCAGCGGTATGGCTTTGCCTATGGCATTGCTGCTCATAGGAGCTTCCTTATCTTTTAAGCTAATACGTTTGCGGGCTCTTTTGGTTCTTTCTTCAAGCATAATGAAATTGATTCTACTGCCTGGTTTGGGTTTTATATTATATAGATTGCTTGACATAGCGCCGCAGGATTTTCTGCCGGGTCTTATTTTGCTTGCATCTCCGACAGCAACCGTAAGCTATGTGATGGCAAAAGAATTAGGCGGGGATACGGATTTTTCCGTGGCAGCCATTTCAATCAGCACTATTTTGTCGGCGATAACTTTTTCTATATGGCTAAACATGATGGCGTCGTAAAAAGTATGATAAATCTATAAGAGGATATAAAACTATGGATATAAAATTTAAAACAGTACTTATCACCGGAGCAGCTGGTTTTATCGGCTTTCACCTGGCTAAACGCCTTTTAGACAGCGGATGTCATGTTGCAGGTGTTGACAACTTAAACCATTATTATGATGTCGGACTCAAGGAGGATCGCCTCGAAATACTGGCGTCTAATGAGAATTTTAAGTTCCATAAAACTGATCTCTCAGATAAAAATGGACTTGAAAAAATATTTGGCAATACCTCTTTTGATGTTGTCGTAAATCTGGCTGCCCAGGCGGGTGTGAGATATTCATTAACAAATCCTGGTGCTTATGTTGATTCAAACATTGTCGGGTTTGTCAATATCCTTGAATGCTGCAGGCACAACAACGTTAAACACCTGGTGTTTGCATCATCCAGCTCTGTGTATGGCGCAAACACAAAAATGCCGTTTTCGGTTCATGATAATGTTGACCATCCTGTTTCCCTTTATGCTGCTTCCAAAAAGTCAAATGAGCTTATGGCACACGCATACAGCCATTTGTTTCAGCTTCCCTGCACCGGCCTGAGATTTTTCACGGTATATGGCCCATGGGGCAGGCCTGATATGGCGCTTTTTCTCTTTACAAAGGCGATACTTGCGGGAAAACCGATCAAGGTATTTAATCACGGGAAGATGAAAAGGGATTTTACGTATATCGATGATATCGTAGAAGGGGTTGTAAGGGTAATGAACAGAGTGCCAAAGCCAAATCAAAAATGGAGCGGTGATGCTCCTGATCCAGGGTCATCATATGCCCCGTATAAACTCTATAATATCGGCAACAATAATCCTGTTGAGCTTATGGAGTTCATAGCGGCAATTGAAAATATTCTTGGCAAAAAAGCAGAAAAGGAATTTCTTGACCTTCAGCCAGGCGATGTCCCGGCAACTTATGCAGATATTGATGATTTGATAAAAGATGTCGGCTTTAAACCCGCTACTACTATAGAGGCAGGCATTGCCTGTTTTCTTTCATGGTATAAGGATTATTACGGCCATAAGTAAAAAAAATGAATGAACATAATATTACAGCTAAGATAGAGGATCTGCGATCCCGACTTTATGACCTGCTTGAAAAGGCTCCTGGTGAAGCAATTGCCGCTGCCCGCAATCTGAGCCAGGCAGACATGTTGGACAGGTCGGCAATTGATGGGTTAAAGGCCTGCGTTCTGGTTGATGCCGGAAAGGCAAACAATGATAAGGAGGCTATAGAAGAGGGGGTTAAGATATTTCGCCAAATACTTCACGACCATCCGGAACGGCTTGATATCAGGTATAATCTGGCCAATGGTCTTTTTGGCCTTTCAGAAATGCAAAGCAGTTCTGAAAACAACTGGCATCTCGACACCTGGGAAATGCGCAGAGAAGCCCGCTGGCTTTATGGATTTACCGCAAAAAATTCAAAAGATTCTAAACTGGCAACGCAGGCCATGACAAATATTGGGAATCTGCTTTGGCGCTCCCATCGCTGGGTTGAGGCTTATGATTCTTATATAGAGGCGCTAAAGCATGATCAGTCAAACGGCATTGCCGCTGCGCGAGCCGCTCAACTGCTTCTTTACTATGCTGATATCGGCATTGGGGATCCTGAAATTCTGAGAAGTATTGCCGCACGACATATACTGATATTTAAAGATTCGCCCGAAAGCATACTAAAATATGGTGGAAAGCGTGCACTTGAGTCGTTTTCAAAACTTCTTCAAACAAAGCCTGCTAAAATCAAAAATTGGGATTTGAAAGCGTTAAGCTCGTATGAAAAATTCGTGGCAGAGAACAGGCTGGCTCTTTCAGCCACAATTGAAGGGCTCGACAAGTCAATTTCACGATGGGATTCACTGATAATCGGCAGTATAACCGAACCTTCTGTCAGGGGGCCTGGCGTTCCGCCTGGCTTTGCAATGTTTAACACAATGAAGGCGGATTATCTGCTGGCGCGCTGGCTTGCTTATTATGCTTTTGAATGTAAACTTCCTGAAAGCGGTTTTTACTCTGATACTCTTGATAATGCACATTATGGCATGGATTCGTCATTGATAACAGTGGCGCAAAAATCCTGTTTTGATATTCTGGACAAGGTAGCAATTGCTACTGCCGAATATCTTGGCATTAAAGGTTCGGCCAAGGCGGTAAACTTTATCAACCAGTGGCGAATAAAAGGAAAAGACGCAAACCAGATGGAATGGCAGCCGGAGATAGCCGATAAGATCAAAAAAGGTAACCAGGCGATTATTGCGCTGGCTGAACTATCAGACGATTTAGGCGAAAAGGGGTATCTGAAAGTCAAGAAATCTCTCAGAAATGCAGCCACTCATCGTTTTATCGTACTGCATAAATCAGAGGTGGGAAAAGGCCGTAATAATAAACATATTGTTCATTATACCCTTGGCACACTTCACAATGAATTAATTTCCACGTTAAAAACAGTGCGTTCCGCACTTTTTTATTTGGTTGAGATGATAGCGATACATGAGACATTATTAAAGAGTGAAGGCAAATCGGCTTTGCCCATGGATGTTCCAATTTATCATTGAGACTAAACCATAAAATCAAATGGGCGTGATAGGATAAAATGCAAAAGAGATTCTGGCCGACAATAAGAGTACTTGCGATCATATTGATTCTTATGCCTGTTACAGCCCATGCCTTTGAACGATATAACAGGCTTAAAAAATATGACAGAAAAATTAAAAAAACAGATAGGGATAATACAAGACTGCAGGGATTGTCGGAATATGACAGGAAACAGATGTTATGAATTCAAAAGATATAGGCTTTAATCTGCTTGCCGTTGATTCATGCGGCGCAAGAAAAGGAGAATTTACAACATCTCACGGGAAAGTTCTGACGCCTGCCTTTATGCCTGTGGGTACGGCCGGATTTGTGCGCTCAATTACGCCACGGGATGTTGCCGAGACGGATTCCGAGGTTATTCTTGCAAATACATACCATCTCTCTCTCGGAGAAAGGCTTGCCACTGTCAAACGGATGGGCGGACTTCATCGTTTTATGGGCTGGAATAAAACCATTCTCACCGATTCGGGCGGTTTTCAGGTTTTTTCTCTTCCCGGAAGAGAGATAAACGATGACGGAGTTTCATTTTCATATAAGGAGGACGGAGAGCGTGTTTTTTTTACGCCTGAAAAATCAATGGAGATTCAGCGGGACCTCGGAGCCGATATTGTTATGGCTTTTGATGAGTGCGTTGAACACACTGCATCGAGAGAATATATCGAAAAATCAGTCAAACGCACGACCGGATGGGCGGAAAGATGCAGGAAGGTTGAACTGAAGGAATACCAGTTCATGTTCGGGATCATTCAGGGAGGTGTTTTCCCTGATCTAAGGCAGAAAAGCGCCCTTGAAATTACCTCGATCCCTTTTGACGGTTATGCCATAGGCGGGGTCAGTGTCGGAGAGGGCTTTGAACTCATGAAAAAAGTTGTGGATGTCACCGCCCACTTTTTACCAGAACAGAAACCGAGATATTTGATGGGGGTTGGCCTTCCTGAAGACATACTTGCCGCCGTGCAGGGTGGGATGGATATGTTCGACTGTGTAATTCCCACCAGGTACGCTCGCCAGGGAACCCTGTTTACCCGGACGGGGAAAATCAGGATACTTGATAAAACATACAGGAAAGATAAATTTCCGCTTGATACGAAATGCGGTTGTTATACCTGCAGGACATACCCGCGTATGGTTCTTCGCTATCTACGCTTTTTGATGGATCCTCTTGCGGAAACGCTGCTTACTATTCACAACCTGACATTCTACCAGGATCTAATGAAAGATATAAGAGCCGCCATAGGTTCGAACCGGTTTGAGGCATTCAGGGAAGAGTGGCTTAGTGCGTATAAAAAGAACAGGAATAAAGTGTGACCGCGAAACTCCAGCTCCCGTTGATCAAATAATAATCAATTTTTATTACAGATTTGCATGAGAGCTTCTTTGCAGCGGAAATTCCTTCCCGGAATCGAATCCATCCAAGTCAAAATAAAATCTATGCGGAATGGTTGATGATGGCTCTTTTTTTATGCTGTTGCTTCTGGTCAGCCAGCCTGAGTGGTGCATGGTTGCAAGCGAATAAATCGATATCCATGAGAGGCTTACAAAGACAAATAATCCGTACAGATAAGACAAAAGCGCGTCCGAGTTTTTGCAGTGTTTCGTATATACTATTCCGGTTACAGTTGATGTTATTATTATACCGACCATAACACATAATCCTAACAATAGAGGCTGCCAGTAAAGGCAGGCTATCATCGCAAACAGGAAGAACGGAGACAGGATGATCCCTAACCAGTGCAGAATGAGATTTATGCGCAGCCCCGTTAAGGAATCGTTTCTGAATTTTTTAAATGCAAACCCCGACATTGCTATGGATTCCCGTATATGGCTGCGTGCCCAGCGGAGGAACATCTTGCAGAGGCCCGTATATCCTGTCGGCACATTGGTATATGCCACTGCATTACGCTGGTATAAAACATCATAGCCTTCCCTGATGATAAGGTTCGTTATGGCGCGGTCTTCCCCGATATTTGACGGCCTTCCGAAAAAGGTCTGGTTCAACCATTCCTGAAGAACCGGCAGGATGGCGTCCTTCCTGTAGGCTGCAAGAGCTCCGGGTGTGCACATCACCATGTTTACCATACTCTGGCTTGCGCGTATGAAATCGAAACTGAAGACGAATAACACATCCAGCATCCTTGGAATTATGCCTTTATCATGGTTTAATACACGGATATTTCCGGAAACAGCCCCGACCCTGAAGTCTTTTACCATCGGGCTTATGAGATTATGAATAGTTTCCGGTTTCACTTCCGAATCGCTGTCAACGGTAACAAGAACCTCGCCCCTGCTATGCTGAAATCCTGCATACAGCGCATGCCTTTTCCCTTTATTGCAGGGGAGCTTTAATGCCGTGACTTTCCTTCCAAGCTCCTGTTTTGCCTTGCATATCCAATTCCACGTGTCGTCAGAGCTTCCGTCGTCAACAGCGATGATCTGAAACTTTCCCGAAGGATAATTGCTTGCGGCAAGGCTTTTAAGGGTCATGTAAACCTGTCTGCCTTCGTTGAATGCGGGAACCACTACGCTGCATGAAAGAAGTTTATCATGGGAGCAGGGAAAAACCGGCCTGTATTTCCAGACAAGATAAGATCTCCATATCAATTCAAGTATGCTTATTGAAAGAAAGAACAGTGCAAAGAGCATAAAAGCGAGTCCATAAGAAACTTCCATCAATTTTTCGCGGACTTCGCCAAGATGTTCCATATATATTATGTCTGCCGCAATAATTCCTGCCATAGCCGCACAGATCAATATTTTAATAATTATATCAAGTTGTTTCTCTTTAGCAGGCAGGGCCTGACTGAGAGTATTAAGATATTGCCTGAATTTTACTGTAAAACGTGAAAGAACCGATGAAACCTGCACATTATTTAAAGACACTGGCATATATTTTATCCTGTTAAGAAGACAAAAAAGCCTGCATGCCGCCGGCAAAAAAACCGGTATGGTGACAATACAGGCTGTTTTTATTTTTTTATCCCTAAAAAAATGACGGAACATCCGTCACCGGTAGAACCCGCGGGAATTTTCAGGATTAAACTTCTACTCCTGCATAAGGTTAATGTCAAGGACTTCCGGGATGCCGAAGGCCGGCTAATGAACCGGCCAAAATCTATCAAAATAGCTAAAACATTAGTTGCTATAACAGCAAGTTAATGTTAATTAACAGTTAATTATGAATAAAAGCAAACTGTCCAACGAACCGGCCAAAAAAGCAAAAATCCCCCTTATTATTGAACCCCCCTACGGCAAGCCGCAGTCCCGTTTTCAAGCGGGATTCGACCGTAAGGAAACCTGCTTTTTTATTAAAAACAAAGTATTTATCCAAAAGGGATGAGATTTGATCAACAATAAGACGAAGATTAATCCAATAGTAATCAATGAGGCGCAACTTCTTTTAGCAGAAAAACGCACATCTTTGGCCGTGATGCGGACTGGTATAGCTGTATTAGCTTTACCTCTGTCGGTTATGAGCGTGCTGATAGCTACTTCAAAATATTATGACGTCCTTCATGTTTTATATTTTCTAGTTCCGTTGGGGATACTCAATTTTACCTTAATTGTTTTTGGCGCTTACCTGATTATTCGTTCGATAATTCGGATGCAACATTATGATCACCTTATTCATAAACTTAAGCTAAAGTATAGTATAATCGGGGAATTTATTGATTGAACCGCAATAACGAAGATTCCTTGTCAAAAACAGATGCATATGATTATGAAACCTTAAAGCCGATACTTTTTGAGATGATCGACTCCATAGGTGGAGATTGTATTAAAAAACAGGACAGGGTTCTGATTAAGCCGAATCTTCTTTTACCGGCCAAACCTGAAAAAGCGATCCTTAC
>DATKWZ010000010.1 GCA_035529315.1 Anaerolineae bacterium | reverse complement strand
TATACCAAGTTTTTCAAGGGTGAGAAGCATTCGGGTGCGCAGGTCCTGAAATTTGTCTGTCGGAGGAACAGGAAAGTACCCTTGCTTATGCCTTGGTTTATAGCCAAGATTCGGGCATTCTTCTCTGCCGCTGTTCCAGACCCCTTCCACAGAGTCAACCTCATAGAAAGCCATGTTTGTCGATGATTCGAAGCGCACGCTATCAAAGATAAAAAATTCCGCTTCAGGTCCAATGTATACGGTGTCGCCGATTCCACTGCTTTTCAGGAATAATTCCGCTTTTTTAGCAATATAGCGCGGGTCGCGGGAATAAGGTTCCAGTGTGAGCGGGTCGGCTATATCTCCGATAAGAACCAGGGTTGGAACTTCAAAGAATGGATCCATCTTTGCGGTCGCAGGATCGGGTATCACAAGCATGTCGCTGGCATGAATCGGCTGCCATCCCCTGATGCTTGAACCGTCAAACCCGAAACCATCTTCAAAGCTTGACTCGTTCAATTCGCATATAGGCACGGTAAAATGCTGCCATACACCTGGAAGGTCAAGAAAACGTATATCCACAACTTCGGCCGCATTTTCTTTAGCCATTTCTAACACCTGTTTTGGCGTCATAATTTAATTCTCCTTATTATATTATAAAAGTTGTCAAATAATTGAGTAGTCGAGTTTACCAGTCAAACTACTCCACCAGTTGATCGAGTTTATGTTTTATTTTGTATTTTCCTGTTTTTCTTTTGTGCCGGCCCAAACAGCCCCCTCTGTTGGCAGCACAAAAATCTTTCCATCACCTATTTTCCATGTTTTTACAGATCTGGTAATTGTTTCAAGCAACTTGTTCGCCTGGGCAGTATCAACCTCAACAACTAATTCTATCTTGATTTTTGAAGTCATAATAATTGTTTTTCTCCATAAATTATAATTTATAGTGCGTCCTTTCCGGATTCCCCGGTTCTGATCCTTACGGCTTTTTCCATCTGCAAAACAAATATTTTACCGTCGCCTATTTTGCCTGTTTTGGCCTTTTCAGAAATGGTAGCCACGACCTGATCTGCGATGGAAGCGTCAACCACAATCTCAATTTTTATTTTTGGTATAAAGTCGATCTGGTATTCAGCTCCACGATACGTTTCTATATGTCCACGTTGACGCCCGAACCCTTTGACTTCGCTGACCGTCATGCCTTGTATGCCGATACTGCCGAGAGCATCTTTTACTTCGTCCAGCTTGAAAGGCTTGATGATTGCTTCGATCTTTTTCATATTAATAGCTCCTTTTTTAATCGCTGTTTCATTTAAAATATAATCTCAAAACCTCTTTCACCATGTATCGAACTGTCGAGGCCTTTTATTTCATCTTCCTGCTTTACTCTGATGCCTCCGGTAATAAGACGTGTTACATAGACAACGATGAGCGTTCCGGCAGTTGTAAAAGCTACTGTCGCAAAGATTGATACGATCTGTATCCAAAGCTGTTTGGGGTTTCCATAAAACAGGCCGGTTGCCCCTTCGGTTATGGCAGGATTAGCAAAGAGACCTGTTGCAAGAGCGCCCCAAAGTCCGCACATTCCATGCACTCCGAATGCATCCAAAGAATCATCATAACCCATTTTTTTCTTAACTATTGCAACACAGTAAAAACCGAAGAGCCCTGCAACCAATCCAATAATCAGGGAGGCCGGTAAATTTACAAATCCGGCTGCAGGTGTAATTGCGACAAGACCGGCAACCACTCCGGAAGCGATTCCCAAGAGAGTCGGCCTCTTATTGACACACCATTCAGCAAACATCCACGAAAGCGCCCCCATTGCTGCAGAGGTATTTGTCACTAAGAATGCTGATCCGGCAACACCATCCGCAGCAAGTTGACTTCCGGCATTAAAGCCAAACCATCCAAACCATAAGAGAGCTGCGCCAAGAGCGGTTAATGTAATACTTGATGGAAACATGGCCTCTTTCCCATAACCTGACCGCTTTCCAAGAACCAGGGCTAGCACAAGACCTGCTACACCGGCATTTATATGTACAACCGTTCCGCCGGCGAAATCGAGAGCGCCCATCTTTCCCATCCATCCCCCGCCCCATACCCAGTGAGCAATGGGGCAATATATAAAGGTAACCCATAGAACAGTAAAGACAATCCATGAAGAAAACTTCATCCTGTCAACTATAGAACCGATAACAAGAGCAACGGTGATGCAGGCAAATGTCATCTGAAAAAGAACAAACACATAAGTTGGAATGGTTCCCGACAGGCTGTTCACACCAATTCCATTTAAGAACAGGTGGTTTAGCCCTCCTATAATGCCCGCATTATCTGTTCCAAAGGCAAATGTATATCCCCACATCACCCATATTACACTTGCTATGCAGTATGAGATAAAGGTCATTGAAATGGTGTTGAGAAGGTTTTTATACCTTGACATTCCACCGTAAAAAAGGGCAAGACCGGCAGGCGTCATAACCATAACCAGAGCTGTTGCTACTATTATCCATGCAGTGTTGCCGGAATTCAAAACCTCTTTGCCGGCAAAAGCCGAAGAAAATGGTATAAGAGAGACGCATGCAGATAGAATTAAACTCTTTAGTTTCATTTTTTTAACCCCTTATTTAATAAAATCATAAAAAGTCAAAAAAGCACTTTTTACGAGACGTGTTAAGCGTTTGATATAACGGATAGACACTTTGTTTTATTAAAGCAATAAATATACCAAAAAAACATATAAACAAAAAAAAGATGTTAATTCAGTAAGATATGCATATTAGAGGGAGAAAGACAAAACAGGACACCACAGATCTGTGATTAATAAATGCAATATTTACAAATTTGTAAGTAATGGTTCTACTCGGCAGAAGGCAGAAGTTTGTCTAAATAGATTGTCATCAGCGAGCGCATTCCCCCTGAGCCCCTTGCACCATTTTTAAATGGTGCATTAAGGAGCTGTGGGCGGTCTTGTTATATTATAATCAGGCTTAAAAACTACACGATAAGGTTACGCCTCCGTAAAAATAATCGGAATCATTGCTAATACCACTCATGTTTGTATGTTATGTTTCCGAAAGGACGACTTTGTATAAAACTGGTAACTTCTCAAGAAAGTTCATGAAAATTCGACTTGTATGGTTGCGGAATTTAATGATAGAATATTTTAGTAGGAAATCAGAACAGTGTAGAAATATTATCGCATATTGGTTTGCTTACAGATAACGATAAAAAAATACCGCCTTTCGGAGAAAGCATGAAAGAATTCTTTAATCTTTACAGTCATGGTTTTGTAAAAGTTGCTGTCTGTATACCCGAAGTCAGAGTTGCCGATACAACCTTTAATGCCGCAAGCACAGTCACGCTGGCAAAAAAAGCGGCGAAAAACAACGCTGTTCTCGCCCTTTTTCCGGAGCTGGGTATTTCTGCCTATTCGAATGAAGACCTGTTCCACCAGAGCGCCCTTCTGCAAAGTGTACTTGACTCTCTTGAATATATTATCAGTGCCACAAAAAGTTTAAATCTGATTCTTGTTGTCGGCGCGCCCCTGGAAGTCGACTCCCTCCTATTTAACTGCGGTATCGTCCTCTATCAGGGGAATATCCTCGGGGTTGCGGTTAAATCCTATCTCCCCAATTACCGGGAATTTTACGAGGGTCGCCAGTTCAGCCCTGCCGAGCAGGCATTTTCTGAAACGATTAATCTTGGCGGAAAGAAAAATATTCCCTTTGGAGCAAATATTATATTTGAAGTGAATAATATCGAGCATTTCAAATTCTTCATAGAGATATGTGAAGATCTATGGGTTCCCATACCGCCATCCAGTTTTGCAGCAATGAGAGGAGCAACCGTTATAGGAAATCTCTCCGCTTCCAATATAACTATAGGAAAATCAGAATACCGTCACAGTCTTGCTTCAAATCAGTCGGCACGTTGTATATCTGCATATCTTTACACAGCAGCCGGAACTGGAGAATCAAGTACCGATCTTGCCTGGGATGGACACGCCATGATCTACGAGAATGGCGACCTGCTTGCAGAGTCGGAACGATTTTCCCAGAATTCTCAAATCATCTATGCTGATTTAGATCTGGACCGCCTTGCCCAGGACAGGATGCGGCTGACCAGCTTTGGTAAGAGCACCAGGATACACAGAGACAGACTCGACAGGTTTCGTAAGGTTTCCTTTCCCATAAAAATTCCCGACGACCGGATATTGCTTACAAGAAAATACCCGAGATTTCCATATATCCCTGCAGATCCGGCCCAATGTGATCTTCATTGTTACGAAGCGTATAACATCCAGGCTCATGGGCTGGTAAAAAGATTAAAGTCTTCCGGCATCGAAAATGTTGTGATCGGAATATCGGGCGGGCTTGATTCCACACATGCTCTAATCGTAGCGGCACGAGCCATAGATCTTTTAAATTTGCCGCGGTCCAACATCAAGGCCTATACAATGCCAGGTTTTGCAACAACAAACAAAACTTACACCAGTGCCGTAAGGTTAATGAGATCCCTTGGGGTGGAAGCAAACGAAATTGATATTAAAGCCAGTTGTATGCAGATGTTCAGAGATATCGGCCACCCCTGTGCAGAGGGACAACAAGTTTACGATATTACATTTGAAAATGTACAAGCCGGAGAACGCACCTCTCACCTGTTTCGAATTGCCAATCTGAGAAATGCGCTGGTAATCGGAACAGGAGACTTAAGCGAACTCGCCTTAGGTTGGTGTACTTATGGTGTTGGCGACCATATGTCCCACTACAACGTGAACTCAAGTGTCCCAAAGACACTAATTCAATATTTGATCCGCTGGGTAGCCCGGTCCGCTCAATTTAACAGGGAGGTATCTGATGTCTTGCTGAATATTCTTGAAACGGAAATCAGCCCGGAATTGATTCCAGGCAAAGATGAAAAACAGCCCGCACAAAAGACCGAAACAGAGATAGGTCCTTACGAACTTCAGGATTTCAACATTTTCTATATCACCCGGTTTGGCTATCTTCCCACCAAAATCGCTTTTATGGAATATTGTGCGTGGAGAGACAAAAAGAGAGGCATCTGGCCGGATGTACCGGAACACAGACGACACGAATACACAATTGGAGAGATTAAAGATTGGCTCAAAGTCTATCTCTTTCGATTTTTCAAGACCAGCCAGTTCAAACGATCCTGTATGCCAAACGGCCCCAAGGTCGGTTCCGGCGGATCACTTTCTCCACGGGGTGATTACAGAGCGCCAAGTGACAGTGAGCCCGTGGTCTGGCTGAAAAACGCAGACAAAATACCTGATAGTGAAGTGAGCTAAAATGCCTAAAGTTTAGGAACTGACCATAGAAGTTGCTCATGGCCTTACTGATGAGAAGATATTGGATCTCTAACCGCCTTTACCGAGAACTGCTGTTTAATAAAATGTCTATATAATCTCAGCCTTATAAACGTGCATTGGCACAAGGCGATGCCTTATGGCTCAATGAAAATGGGGCGGATTTAGATTTGTAACCAACCGATTCTGTTGCATTAGAGGGGTTGCGGGACAGCGGAATTGTCAGAAAGAAATCTAACAAAATTTTCAGCAATCTGTGGATTACTTCCGAAGTGAAGGTGAACATAACTTCCCAGGACATTTTTTTTCATGTATCCCTCTTCACGGATTTTCAGTCCCGGCCTATCACTAAGCTGATAAACAAGGTTTACCCTGTTATGATCTACGACGGGATCAATTTTTTCGGTGATTTCCTTAATCTCTGAATAGTGAAATTCATGTCCTCTTATTTTCTCTCCAGGCTTTCCGAGGAGATTGGATGCCTTCAGGGTAACCTCTCTATAGCCGAGCGCTTTTAATCGATCAAGCATCATAATCTTTACAGGAAATATCCCCGCCATTGGATAGAAGCGGAGTGATTTATCCTCGATACCCTCGGTTAAATACATAAAACCTCCGCATTCGGCATATATGGGGAAACCGTTGTTACCCAGTTGTTTAATCTCTTCCATGAGACCTCTATTCTTTGATAATTTTTCTGCAAAGAGTTCTGGATACCCCCCTCCAAGGTAGAGCCCGTCAATGTTTCGCGGTAGAGAACGATCTTGCAGCGGAGAAAAAAAGACTAATTCAGCGCCGTATCGCTTAAGAAGATCAAAATTATCCTGATAATAGAAGCAAAATGCCTCATCTCTGGCAACTCCGATTTTAACAGGATACCTATTGTGTAATTCAGGTTTCTTAGAAACTTTTCGGACATTCAGTTCAGGCAGGTTGTCCAGCAGAATCTCCAGATTCAGCGAATTTTCGATCAGGTCGGCCAGTCGATCAATATAGTCGGGTTGCAGGGGGGTTTCATCCTGTGTGACGAGGCCGAGATGCCTTTCCGGTAAATTCAACCAATTTTCCCTGATGAGGCCACCAAGCAGGGGGATGTCAACATGGTCTTCAATAGCTTCACGAATAAATCGAAGATGAGTATTACTTCCAAGACGATTCAAGACAACTCCTGCCCATTTCAATTCCCTGTCAAAGTTTTTGAATCCATATACCATGGCCGCCACACTTCGGGACATACTCCTGGCGTCTACAACCAGAAGGACTGGAAGCGATAGCCACTTAGCCATCTCGGCAGTGGAACCGGCTTCCGATCTGCCGTCATACCCATCAAAAAGACCCATTACGCCTTCAACAATAGCTACATCACAGGCATAACTGTTTTTATAAAACACTTCCTTATTATATTCTTTTGAGAGCATCCAGCCATCAAGATTTCGAGAGGAATGGTTACAGGTATTCTTATGGAAACCTGGATCGATGAAGTCAGGCCCCACTTTAAATGGCGCTACCTTCATTCCTCGTTTCCTGAAAGCCGCCATAAACCCCATGGCTATTGTGGTTTTACCACAGCCACTATGTGTGCCTGCCACGATCAATCCTTTCATCTTAACCCCGCAATCTTGTAAAAAGCTTCCATATTGATACTCCTTCTGACAAGCGCAGCCAGCCTGTCATATTGTGTCTCTTTAAACTCCTGAAAGCTGAAAGAATCATGTTCTTCCGAAGGAACAGATATGCCCTTTGTCAGTCTTGCCCGTTTGATGAAATTCTGACGAAAGCCGTCATTGTCGAAAATGCCATGGATGTATGTTCCCCAGACTCTGCCATCTTCGGATATGAATCCCTCGGGAGCAGAAGTTTGTTTTTTTCCCCTTTGAATAATTTCAAACATATACTGTCCGCTCCGCAATTCTGTTTTTCCCATGTGTATTTCATAACCCGTCAGTTCTTCTGCATTTTTGAAAAACCGGTTCAATTGGTGAATTTTTGCGGTGACCTGACTTGTTACTTTTTTCTTTTCTATAAGTGTTCTCACGGGCAAAAGGCCAATGCCGTTTATACTTTCCACAGAGGTTTCAATGTGGTATGGATCTTCAATATATTCACCAAGCATCTGATAACCTCCACAGATTCCCACGACTGATCCGCCATTTCTGTGATGTCTTAATATCTCCTGGACATAGCCACTATTATGCAAATAATTCAGGTCATCAATGGTGTTTTTACTGCCCGGGATGATAACTACACCGGCGTTGCCTATTTTTTCACCATAATTCACATACCTGAGGTTAACACCGGGCTCTCTTTCAAAAGGGTCGAAGTCTGTAAAATTGGAGATATGTGGAAGACGAATAACAGCAACATCAATTTTCCCATTTCCCCCTGAAGAGATTAATAACCTCTCCAGCGACACGCCATCTTCCTCCTGTATATAAATATCTTTAAAATAGGGTATGGTTCCCAGAACGGGAATTCCTGTCTTTTCTTCCAAAAAATTGAGTCCAGGCTTTAATAATGAGATGTCACCGCGGAACTTGTTAATGATGAAGCCCTTAATGCGCCGCCTTTCATTTTCCGAAAGCAGTTCTATGGTGCCAACGAGTGAGGCAAACACCCCTCCCCTGTCTATGTCTCCTGCCAGTACAACGGAACAGTCCGCAATCTCAGCCATTCCCATGTTGGCGATATCATTTTCTCGCAGATTTATCTCTGCTGGGGATCCTGCCCCCTCTATTATTATGAAATCATAGTTTTCGCTCAATCTTTGGAAACTCTCCCTGACAAACTCACGGGCATGTTTTTTGAACTTATGATACAAACTTGCAGACATGTTTTCATAAACCCTGCCATGAATTATAACCTGGGATCCCACATCCGTATTTGGTTTTATCAATACAGGATTCATATCTACATCCGGTTCCACACCCGCGGCCTCCGCCTGCACAACCTGCGCTCTCCCCATCTCTCCGCCGGTCCTTGTGATGAAAGAGTTGAGAGCCATGTTTTGTGCCTTAAAGGGCGCCACATTATACCCGTCCTGCCTGAGTATCCGGCAGAATGCAGCAACTAAAATACTCTTTCCTACATGTGATGCTGTTCCCTGAATCATCAAGGATCTACACTTCATAAAAAGCCTCTTAGACGAAAATACAGGTAGTCTCTACAAAACAGTGCTGATCAATAATTTCTATATTCGCTCAGGTAAATCATTCAATTACCCCAACTTATTGAATTCTTACCTTGCCAGCTAAGAGCTGCGAACCATTATTGCAGACTGAATATTCTCTAACCTATTAATGAAATCGGGTAAAAAATGAAAATTTCTATAATATCTAATTAAGCAACAAATATACCAAAAAAATGATTTAATGTCTTATGTCTTATCACTTTTTTGTATTGCACCCGAGGGGAATGGGCGGTGGATTTTGGGCTGTTTAATAATTTGACACAGGTTATCAAGACCGATATTATATAAAATACAAATGTCTATCATAATCTCAAATTTATAACCGTGTATCGGCACAAGCCGATGTTTTTTTCTCACCATATAAAACATTCAGGTTAACATGAAACGTATAGAAGAAATTACCCTGCTTTATGAAATCAGCAAGGCTTTAAACAGGCATCTTGATCTTAGAAAGAGCCTGTATGATGTTTTGGATATTCTTTCCAGCTCAATGGATATGGTGCGCGGCACAATTACGATATTAAACTCTTTGCAGAATGAAATTTTTATAGAGGTAGCTCACGATCTTTCAAAAAGCACTATTAAAAGAGTAAAATACAAACTGGGTGAGGGGATTACCGGCAGAGTTATTCAAACAGGCAGGGCGGTTGCGATTCCGAAAATCGATGAAGAACCTTTGTTTCTTAATCGTACAGCCTCCAGAAAAAGCACAAAGGATCGGGGGTTTTCGTTTATATGTGTGCCGGTAATGAAGGAAAGCAAGGTAATCGGAGCAATCAGCGTTGATAAACCTTTTGACGAATCTTATTCTTTAAAGGAAGGGAAAAAGCTCATGTCTGTTGTTGCGACTATGGTTGCAAGGCATGTTATCAATCTGGAAACAATCCGTATTGAAAAGGAGCGCTTAAGAGAGGAGAACCAGAGGCTTAGAAACGAACTGGAAAACAAATATAGTATTACCGGTATCATAGGTAACAGCAACAAGATGCGGGAAGTCTTTCAGATGATATCCCAGGTTTCCAGAAGCAATGCCACGGTGCTTATTCGTGGAGAGAGCGGAACAGGCAAAGAGCTGGTGGCAAACTCGATACATTATAATAGCCTGAGGGCAAAGAGCCCATGTGTTAAAGTAAATTGCGCAGCGCTTCCTTCAGAACTCATAGAAAGCGAACTGTTTGGGCATGAAAAGGGGGCGTTTACCGGCGCCATAAAGCAAAAGTTAGGGAAATTTGAGCTGGCTAATAAGGGAACGATATTCCTTGATGAAATTGGTTCCGTTGGTCTTGACGTTCAGATAAAACTCCTTCGCGTTTTGCAGGAAAAGGAATTTGAACGTGTAGGAGGTCAGATAACCATTAAGACCGATGTTCGAATAATCGCTGCAACCAACAAGAATCTTGAACAGGGAGTTGAGGAGGAAACCTTCAGGGGCGATCTGTATTATCGTTTGAATGTTTTTCCGATATATTTGCCTCCACTGAGAGAACGCAAGACAGATATTTTACTTTTGGCTGAGCATTTTCTTGAAAAATATACAAAGGAAAGCAACAAGGATATCCGACGGTTTTCAACACCTGCCATAGATATGCTTATGGATTACCACTGGCCCGGAAATGTTAGAGAGCTGGAAAACTGTATAGAGCGCGCAGTTCTTTTATGTGAAGAGGGTGTGATCCATAGCTACCATCTTCCTCCCACACTGCAGACAGGTACGGAATCTGACACTTTGCCTGCCCTGTCCATGGACGAGGCGGTGGAAAATCTGGGAAGGGATATGATAATTGACTCTCTGAAAAATTCACGGGGAAATATCACCTTAGCCTCAAAAATACTCAAAACAACTGTAAGAAAGTTCGCTTACAAATTAAAAAAATGTGGCATTGACTATCGCCAGTATCGATGAGGCTCCTATATACCCAAAGCAAACTTGCATATATGTAATAAGTTGGACATTAAAACAACAAAAATGTAATGCTTGCTTTGTCCTGAACATCACTCTATAAATATATCATTCCGAAATCATTTATATTTTATATAGTTACTGCTTATGGCTTAAATATTGCTTTATATTTATATCCTTTAATTATAGATAGCAAGTGTAAGCTGTTAGATAATGGATTTTGGAGTTTTAGATAAGGAGAAAGAATATGTGCCGATTAATTGCGCTAACCAGTGAAGAACCCCTGTCTCCAATGATAGCATTAAGGGCGCTGGATGTTATGCGGGAGGGACATGATGGTTCCGGCGTTGGGCTTTTATTGCGTGATCTGGCAGGTCCTTTTGAAAAGATGAAAGATGCGCCGATTTTGTCAGGAATTTTCAGCGAAAATGGGTTAAAACGTCTGGACAGATTTATGATGGATGTCGGATTTATGACTAAATACAGAATGTCGTTTAAGCCACCCAAAACTCCACCGCCCGGCGTGCCGAGACGTGATGTATATCTTGTGCGGGCGTACGAGTATCCGGAAGAGTGGGAAAATCTGAGCACCAATGAGTTATGTAGCAGATTGCTGATTCTACGCCTTGAGCTTCAAAAAATGGGAGAAGAAAAAAAAGACATGATAGTATTTTCTTTTTGGCCGGATACGATCATGATAAAGGAGATTGGCGAGCCTCTCGAGCTGGCCGAGCATTTAAATATTAACCGGATGGAACTTGGCGCCCGAGTCATCATGGCGCAGGGAAGACAGAACACCAATTATGAGATAAATCTTTATGCGTGCCATCCTTTTTTTATCCAGGGATTTTCCACCATGACAAACGGAGAAAATACAGCCTTTGTTCCTATTAGGGAGTATCTAATGTCACGTGGATTTCAAGGATACACAGGATATCAGTCAGACTCGGAAGTATTCACACATATTCTGCATTATACAGTATTACAGCTTGGACTCAGTATAGAGGCTTACAAGCATGTAATAACCCCGCTTCAGGATGAAGATCTTAAAAACCATCCTGACTATCAGTTTTTAAAGCAACTGAAACATTCTTGCAGAAAATTGATTACTGACGGGCCAAATTGTGTGATAGGGTGCCTGCCCGATAATTCTCTTTTCATGGCCCAGGACCGTAAAAAACTGAGGCCGGGAGTGGTTGGGGGCAGGGAGGGTCTGTTTTGCTTTTGTTCTGAAATATGCGGTCTTGATGCAGCCATACCTGATCGTGATAAGAGCACAGACTTTCAACCTATGCATCTCGATACAGCCATAGTTGGTCCTGATCGTAAGGAGGTTGCAATATGTTGTCAAACGCAGCAATTACCCCGTCCACATTAAGCGTAAAGGATCTGCCGTGGCAGATCCTATGGAACAAAGATAAATGCACTCTCTGTGGAAAATGCACTGCGATATGCCCTGTCAAGGCTATTGAATTAGGGGTATTTCGTAAGAGAATCGTACGGGCTTCTCTTGAGCCAGGGGCAACGCAATTGAGTGATCACAGTATATTTTATGGAATACGCCAGAAAACAGATCCAGCATACAGTTGTGTAGGATGTGCAATGTGCACTCTGGTTTGTCCCAATGATGCGATTATACCGGCAAGAAGCGATGAGGCTGATAAACTGAGGTTTCATATTAATAGAGGAGGGCAGCCTCGCACACGCGGGGGAAGGCGGAATGTTTCCGGCTCGCTTTTAGATCAAATCAAGTTTATCAGGATTTCGATGCTTACCGACCCCGCGCTTGATGCAGGACGTCATGAATTTGAACTTCGCACTCTTTTAGGAAGGGTTTTACCGCCTGAAGAAAATCTTAAGTTTGTTGAGGAAAACGGCTGGATTCCACCTGTCAGAGAGATATATCCGCTAATAATAGGCGGGATGTCTTTTGGCGCATTATCGCCCAATATATGGGAAGGTCTTCAGATGGGTGTGGCATATCTCAATGAAGAACTTTCAATGCCTGTTCGAATCAGTACCGGTGAAGGGGGTTGTCCTCCCAGGCTGCTTCGCAGCAGGTTTTTAAAGTATGTAATACTCCAGATCGCCAGCGGCTATTTTGGCTGGGATGAGATTATCCACAGCATACCTGAGATGAAGGTGGATCCATGCGCTATTGAAATCAAATACGGACAGGGAGCAAAGCCGGGAGACGGCGGGCTTCTCATGTGGCACAAGGTAAACAGTTTGATTGCAGCCATTAGGGGTGTCCCCTCCGGGATTAGCCTTCCAAGCCCCCCGACACATCAGACTCAATATTCTATAGAAGAGTCTGTGGCCAAGATGATACAGTCCATGTACATGGCCTGGGGTTTTAGAGTTCCTGTATATCCCAAGATTTCCGGCACTTCAACAGCGCTTGCCGTTCTGAACAACCTGACCAGAAATCCTTATGCCGCAGGTCTTGCTATTGATGGTGAAGACGGTGGAACAGGAGCAGCTTATAATGTATCAATGAATCATATGGGACATCCTATTGCGAGTAATATTCGTGACTGTTATCTTAACCTTGTCAAAGTAGGTATGCAGAATGAAATTCCTTTATTTGCAGCAGGGGGTGTGGGAAAAACCGGCAATCTGGCAGCTAACGCCGCCGCTCTGATCATGTTGGGGGCAAGCGGGGTTCAGGCCGGCAAGTATATTATGGAGGCGGCAGCGGGATGTTTGGGGTCTGAATCGGACAGGTGCAATATCTGCAATATCGGTCTGTGTCCAAAGGGAATTACTTCCCAGGATCCCCGTCTCTACAGGCGGCTCGATCCTGAACAGGTAGCGCAAAGGATTGTGGACGTTTTTATCAGCTTTGATATTGAGTTAAAGAAGATTGTCGCGCCTCTGGGAAGATCAACATCTCTGCCTATCGGTATGTCTGATGCTCTGGGGATAAATGATAAGGGTGCGGCTGACCGTCTTAATATAAAATATGTAGTGTAGAATTCTCAGGGATTAAGGGATTGAGGGATGGATAAAGAACAATATGTAATTTCCGGCAAAAAGGACAGATATCGTCTTGATTCACGTGCTCTCGAAGAAGAGATTCAGGATGCCGTTGCTCGTGGATATAGATATCTTAAAATAAAAGCCTATGGTCAGCATGGAATCGGCGGGCGGCTATGGAAGGCCGGAAAAGAGGCCGTTCACATAGAAATAGACGGTTATAGTGGACAGCGCACCGGTTCCCTTGGATTTCCAAACACATATATAGAAATAATGGGCTCTGCTTCTGATGATGTTGGCTGGTTGAACGCCGGCGCGCAAATCATTATTCATGGAAATGCCTCAAACGGCGTGGCAAATGGTATGGCTCAGGGAAAGGTTTATGTGAGCGGCAGTATCGGCGCAAGGGGTATGACCATGACGAAACATAATCCGCGCTTTGATCCGCCTGAACTGTGGGTGCTGGGGTCAGTGGGAGATTATTTCGGCGAATTCATGGCAGGAGGCATTTCAGTCGTCTGCGGGTTTGAAGCCCAGACTCCTGACAATATCCTGGGATATCGTCCTTTTGTCGGTATGGTTGGCGGCAAAGTATTTTTTCGCGGCCCCCACGGAGGATTCAGCCATGCAGACTCAAAGATTGTGCCTGTTGAGGATGAAGATTGGAACTGGTTTATAAAAAATCTTAAGATCTTTCTTAAAAGCATAAAACGCCCCGAACTTTTTGAAAAAATATCATACAGGAAGGAGTGGCAGCTTCTAATTGCACGCTCTCCCCATGAAAGGCTTGAAGGCCGGAGCAGATCCATGCAATCTTTCAGGGATGGTATTTGGGATAAGGAGCTTGGCAAAGGAGGTTTGATTGGCGATCTTACAGATATTGACAGAAGTCCTATTCCAATAATTACAACCGGTGATTTAAGGCGTTTTGTTCCTGTATGGGAAAACCGGAAATATATGGCTCCCTGTGAAGCCGCTTGCCCAATTGGTATTCCTGTTCATAAAAGATGGGCTATGATTCGGGATGGTCGTGTGGATGAGGCTCTGGATCTGGCTCTTTCATATACACCATTTCCAGCCACAGTTTGCGGGTATCTATGTCCAAACCCATGTATGAAGGCCTGCACCCGGATTTCAGATTCCATGTCTCCAATTGATGTAACAAAGCTCGGACAGGTAAGTATAAAGGCGAATCTTCCGGAACTGCCGCCGGAAAGCGGGAAAAAAATTGCAGTAATTGGAGGAGGGCCGGCAGGAATATCCATAGCCTGGCAGCTCCGAATGCAGGGACATAAAGCAACTGTTTATGACATGGCAAAGAGATTGGGCGGAAAGATATCTTCGGTTATTCCAGACAGCCGTATTCCTCGCGAAGTCTTTTCAACTGAACTGGAAAGGGTTGAAAAGGTAATATCTCATGTGCATCTTCAGCAACGTCTTGACAAAAAAGAAATGGAGCAATTAAGGGAAGACTTTGACTTCATCGTTATAGCCGCGGGTGCATATACACCCAGAACCCTTCCAGTGCCTGGAAAAAAAAGGATGATTACCGCCTTTGACTTTCTAATACAGGCAAAGCAGGGAAAGGCAAAACCTGGGAAGCGTGTTGTGATAATAGGCGCTGGAAATGTCGGCTGTGATGTTGCCAGTGAAGCCCACAGGTTGGGAGCAAAAGAAATTATGCTGATCGATGTCCAGGAACCGGCCTCATTCGGCAAGGAAAGGGAAAGCGCAGAGGCTATCGGGGCAACGTTCAAGTGGCCCTGCTTTACAAAGGAGATTACCGAAGAAGGGGTAATGCTTACAACAGGAGAGATAATTCCTGCCGACACAATTATAATATCTATTGGAGATGTGCCGGATCTGCAATTTCTTCCAAAAAATGTGGCCACTGAGAGAGGATTTATTGTAGTAAATGAGCATTATCAGACAACCGACGCAAAAATTTTTGCCATTGGAGATGTTGTAAGGCCAGGGCTGTTGACAGATGCAATAGGAGCCGGTAGGAAGGCCGCGAATGCGATTATCGATATTATTGACGGAAAGCGCCCATTGGGCGATACCCGCCAAAGGATTGATCGCAACCGGGTATCTCTTGAATATTTTGATCCAAGGGTGACGTTTTTTGATGATCTTGATCATTGTGGATCTCAATGTTCCTCGTGCGGAACTTGCAGGGATTGCGGAATCTGTGTAGCTGTCTGTCCTGAAAGCGCGATTAGCAGACAGGAAAGAGAAAAGGATGATTTTGAATATATTGTGGATGAAACCAGGTGTATAGGCTGCGGATTTTGCGCGGGTGCATGCCCTTGCGGGATCTGGAATCTTGTGGGAAATGACCCTTTCACAGGGATCACGGGGCAGGGATCACGGGGCAGGGATCAGGGGTTAGGGCATGAAAGCATTATTAGCGCTTGAAGACGGACGTACCTTTACATGCCGGTCTTTTACAGGGCCCGGAGAGGCCTGGGGTGAAGTTGTGTTTAATACAAGCATGACAGGATACCAGGAGGTTCTTACTGATCCCTCATATAGAGGACAGATAGTGACAATGACCTATCCTCTGATAGGAAACTATGGCGTTAATCCTGAAGATGTCGAGTCTGATCGCATACAGGTCTCTGGTTTCCTTGTTAAAGAATATCAAAATTTTCCAAGCAATTTCAGATCCACTTCCACACTTGCGGATTATTTAAAATCCGGCTTTAATGGAAAAAGTGTTCTTGGGATAGAGGAGCTTGATACACGCGCGCTTACAAGGCATATCCGGAATGCCGGCGCCATGCGGGCATTTATTTCAACACATGATCTTGACCAATTGTCATGCGTGAAAAAGGCAAAGAAGATACCCTGCATAGCAGGGCAGGATCTTGTGAGGGATGTAACTACCAGGCTTCCCTATTATTGGATTGACGGAAGGCGGGTTTCGGTTGATCGCGACTTAATGTTTGATAAAACCATTTGGAGACATAAAGGAAAGAAACATTCGGTTATCGCCTTTGACTTTGGGATAAAATATAATATTTTAAGATGCCTGGAAAAGGCAGGATTTGAAATCATCGTTGTGCCGGCTTCAACATCTGCTGATACTGTAAAAGCAATGGAACCTGATGGGGTTTTTCTTTCCAACGGCCCTGGTGATCCTGAACCTGTTACATATGCCATAGAAACCATAAGGGAGCTTTTGGGATATCGGCCCATGTTTGGTATATGCCTTGGACATCAGATAATGGCGCTCGCCCTGGGCGGAAAAACTTTTAAATTAAAATTCGGTCACCGGGGCGCTAATCAGCCTGTTAAGAATCTTTTAACCGGAAAGGTCGAGATTACTTCTCAAAACCATGGATTTGTTGTAGATGTCGATAGCCTGAGTAATAAAGATGTTGAAATAACCCACATAAATTTAAATGATAATACTTTGGAAGGCTTCAGACATACGAAATATCCTGTTTTTTCAGTGCAATACCATCCTGAAGCATCTCCCGGTCCCCATGATTCAAAATATCTCTTTGATGAATTTAAAAAAATGATAACATCTTAGCCCTTTGAAAAAAACTTTTAAAGATTTCTCCCTTCGGTCGAAATGACAAAGAAGAAAGTTTTTGTTCAGGCGCTAATTATTAATTTTGATGAACTGAAAGTTGCAACCAAACGCAAAGTAAAGGATTTTAATGAGGATTTACATGATAAGTTTTGATGTTTTAATCCTGAATATCCTGTTAATCTTGTCAAAAAAAATTTTTTAATGAAATAATGCCGAAACGCACAGACATACATAAGATTCTTATAATCGGAGCCGGTCCCATAATCATTAGCCAGGGTTGTGAGTTTGATTACTCGGGTACTCAGGCGTGCAAGGCCTTAAAAGAGGAAGGTTATAAGGTTGTTCTCGTCAACAGCAATCCCGCGACGATCATGACCGATCCTGAAATAGCCGATCAAACCTATATTGAGCCTGTTACCCCTGAGATAGTTGCGATGGTAATCGAAAGGGAGCGGCCTGATGCTTTGCTTCCGACCCTGGGCGGCCAGACAGGGCTTAATACAGCCGTTCAAGTTGCAGAGATGGGCGTGTTAGACAAATTCGGTGTCGAGATGATAGGGGCGTCGATTGAATCCATAAAAAAGGCTGAAGACAGGGACCTTTTCCGAAATTCAATGGAGAGGATAGGGCTTCGCATACCCAAAAGCGGGATAGCAACAGATATGGTGCAGGTCGCAGCCATAGCAGATAAGATTGGATTTCCGATCATTATTCGGCCGAGCTTCACCCTTGGAGGAACAGGGGGCGGTGTTGCCTATAATCCCGAAGACCTGGAAAAACTATCCAAAACAGGGTTGGACGCAAGTTTAATCGGGCAGATAATGCTTGAGGAATCTGTGTTGGGCTGGAAGGAATATGAACTTGAGGTCATGCGGGATAAGAATGATAATGTTGTTATTGTATGCTCCATAGAGAATATGGACCCCATGGGCATACACACGGGCGACAGTATTACGGTCGCTCCGATCCAGACCTTAAGCGATAAAGAATACCAGGTGATGAGGGATGCCTCTATTGCAATCATGCGTGAAATAGGGGTTGATACCGGGGGCTCAAATGTACAGTTTGCCGTCAATCCTGAAAACGGGGAAATGATTGTTGTTGAGATGAATCCAAGGGTTTCGCGAAGCAGCGCTCTTGCTTCAAAGGCCACAGGTTTCCCTATTGCCAGGATAGCCGCTAAACTGGCGGTGGGATATACCCTTGATGAAATTCCAAACGACATTACAGGGAAGACACTTGCGTCCTTTGAGCCGGCCCTTGATTACTGTGTAGTCAAAATACCGCGATGGACTTTTGAAAAATTCCCTGAAACCAAAGATTACCTTACCACGGCCATGAAATCTGTCGGTGAAACAATGGCCATCGGCAGAACATTTAAGGAAGCTCTGCAGAAAGCTTTAAGATCACTTGAAACAGGACGTTACGGTTTGGGCGGTGATGGTAAGGATAACGAGGAATTATCTTTAAATCAAATCCAGCAGAAACTCGCAACGCCAAATTCCGAGAGAATTTTTTATCTTCGTTATGCCCTGATTAAAGGAATGTCGATTCAATCCATTTATGGGTTAACCCGCATTGATCCATGGTTTCTGTATCAGCTTAAGCAAGTAGTTGAACTTGAACGGGAGATTGCTTCAACCCTTACGACCAGGAATGATGAAACTTCAATTTCGCTGTTAAAAAAAGCAAAGTCGTGGGGTTTTTCAGATATACAGATAGCCTGTCTTACAGGTTTCAGTGAAAAAAGTGTGGAGAAAAACCGCAAGGCCCTCGGCATCCGTCCTGTTTACAAGCTTGTTGATACATGCGCAGCAGAATTCAAGGCTTCAACACCATATTTCTATTCCACCTATGAGATGGAGAGCGAAGCAAGGGTTTCTGACAAAAAGAAGGTGATGATTTTAGGAGGGGGCCCCAACAGAATAGGGCAGGGGATTGAATTCGATTATTGTTGCGTCCATGCTTCTTTTGCGCTTAGGGAAGAAGGTGTCGAAAGCATAATGGTAAACAGTAATCCTGAAACTGTGAGCACAGATTACGACACATCCGACAAGCTTTATTTTGAACCTCTTACAAAGGAGGATGTGCTGCACATTTTTGAAACTGAAAAGCCTATGGGAGTGATTGTCCAGTTCGGCGGTCAGACCCCTTTAAATCTTGCCGTTCCTTTGGCTGAGGCCGGTGTCCCCATATTGGGTACACAGCCGGAAAGTATTAATCGCGCTGAAGATCGTGAGCTTTTTCAGGCCATGTTAAAAAAGCTGGGCCTTGTTCAGCCTGCAAACGGCACTGCTGTAAATGTTGAAGAGGCCGTGGCTGTTGCGGAAGAGATCGGATATCCTGTAATCGTCAGGCCTTCCTATGTGCTTGGCGGAAGGGCGATGAAGATAGTATATAATCGGAAGGATCTGGAAAATTTTACAAGGCTTGCCATCCTGGCATCTCCGGGGCATCCGGTGCTGATAGACAAGTTTCTGGAAGATGCTGTTGAGGTTGATGTGGATGCAATTTCAGATGGAAAGACAAGCACAATCGGCGGCATTATGGAGCATATTGAGGAGGCCGGCATCCATTCAGGTGATTCGGCCTGTGTTCTTCCTCCGTACAGCCTGGATACCGATACTCTGGAAGAAATAATAATCGCTACAAAAGCCATGGCGTCGGAATTAAATGTCATAGGCCTGATAAATGTGCAATATGCTATTAGGGATAATCGTATATATGTGCTTGAAGTAAATCCAAGGGCTTCCAGGACAATTCCGTTTGTCAGCAAGGCGACCGGTGTGCCCCTTGCAAAGCTCGCCACAAAGGTTATGCTTGGTCGCAGCTTAAACGAACTTGGTTTTACCTGCCAAAGAATTCCCAATCATGTTTCAGTAAAGGAGGCTGTGCTTCCGTTTGACAGGTTTCCTGATGTTGACACACTTCTTGGGCCTGAGATGAAATCAACCGGAGAGGTCATGGGCATAGGATCGAAATTCGGGTCTGCTTATGCCAAGGCACAGATCGGGGCTGGACAGAACCTACCTGTTTCTGGAACAGTTTTTATCAGTGTAAAGAATAGTGATAAAGAAGCAGCCCTTTCCGTCGCATCTCAATATAGCGACATAGGTTTTACGATTATGGCAACCTGTGGAACTTCATTGTTCCTGGCTAAACACGGAATAGAAAATAAAATGATAAACAAGGTTTCTCTTGGTCGCCCGCATGTCGTGGATGCGATCAAGAACAAAGAGATTCAACTGGTTATAAATACGGGTTCAGGAGGAGAAACCAAACATGACGGGTATGATATAAGACGCGCTACCATAAAATATAATATCCCTTATGCCACAACAGTAGCCGGCGCAATGGCCATGTGCAGGGGAATAACGGCAATAAAAAGAAAAAAGTTTTCGGTTAAATCGATTCAGGAGTATAATAAGTAAGATGATAATATAATGGAAAGATACCTGGAAAAACCCCGGGAAGCATGTGGACTGTTTGGTCTTTGCGGTTATCCTGAAGCAGCCAAGATTACATATTTTGGTTTGTATGCTCTCCAGCACAGGGGGCAAGAAAGCGCCGGCATAGCAACAGCCGGCAACAAAAACATCACAGCGTTCAAGGGAATGGGGCTTGTGCCTGATGTTTTCGAGAAGACCCATCTGGAGCAATTAAAGGGTGAAAGCGCTATAGGACATGTCCGTTATTCCACAACAGGAAGTTCGGTGCTCTCCAATGCACAACCTTTTGTTATACATCACAGAAAAAAATCTTATGCTGTCGCCCACAACGGCAATCTGGTAAACGCGTATAGCCTGAAAAATGAGCTTGAAACAACCGGATCGATTTTTCAGACCACCACGGACAGCGAGATTTTTCTCCATCTTTTTGTAAAAAGCCTGAAATTAGGATTTGAAGAGGCTCTTGTTGAAACTGTATCCAGGATGAAAGGCGCCTTTTCTTTTATTATGCTTACAAGCAACGGAGAGGTCATTGGCATAAAGGATCCAAACGGTTTCAGGCCCCTGTGTCTCGGAAAACTTAATGGATGCTATGTGCTTGCGTCGGAAACATGCGCTCTTGATCTTGTTGAGGCGAAGTTTATAAGGGAGCTCGATCCAGGCGAGATAGTCATTATAGGAGAAAACGGGATAAAAAGCATAAAGTCGCCCATTACTGCAAAACGAACATTTTGCATATTTGAATTGATCTATTTTGCAAGGCCGGACAGCACAATATTCGGGCTTAATGTTTATCAAACGAGAAAGACGCATGGCAGATGCCTTGCCGGAGAAGCTCATGTTGAAGCAGATTTTGTTATGCCTTTTCCTGATTCAGGAACTTATGCGGCTTTGGGTTATTCGGAAGCTTCCGGCATCCCCTTTGAGATGGCTATGATCCGGAATCACTATGTGGGCAGAACATTTATTCAACCAACACAGAGCATGCGTGATTTTGGTGTAAGGGTAAAACTGAATCCTGTAAAAGAGCTTTTAAAGGGCAAAGATATTATTATAATAGACGATTCAATAATACGTGGAACCACAGTTAAGACAAGAGTAAAAGCCCTGCGTGAGTTAGGCGTAAAGAGGGTGCATATACGCGTTAGCTCCCCTCCGCTTCGCTTTCCATGTCATTATGGAATAGATTTTCCGACCAAAGGTGAATTGATAGCGGCAAACAAATCTATTAAAGAGCTTCGCGAGCTGCTGGGCCTGGATTCTCTTCATTATATCAGTCTTGAGGGTCTTCTTAAGTCAACCGGTATGGATAGCCCTGAGAATAACTTCTGCAAAGCATGTTTTGATGGATGCTACCCTGTAGGATTTGATGAAGGCCTGTCAAAGGACTGTCTGGAAAGGAGATAAACCTTGACCTTTAGTGCTCGGAGCTCTAATAATATAAGTAAACATAATGATTGCAATTATTGATTATAAGGCCGGCAACCTGAGCAGTGTGGAGCGTGCCCTGAAAAAATTGGGCTATGGGTGCAGGATTACTCAACGCCGGGAGGAAATCTTGAGCTGTGAAAGGATCATCTTTCCGGGTGTAGGGGCAGCCGGCAAGGCCATGTCCGATCTAAAGCGCCTGGGGTTGGATGAGGTGTTGAGGTATGAGTTTAATGCCGGCAAGCCGATCCTTGGGATATGTCTCGGCGCGCAGATTATTTTGGAAAGGAGCCGTGAAAATGAAGCCGGGTGTTTAGGGCTTATCAAGGGAAATGTTGAATTGTTTCCTCAGCCGCTTTTTTCTGAAGAAAAGGATCGGCTCAAAATACCCCATATGGGCTGGAACAGCGTAAATTTGCGGAAAGAACATCCGGTTCTGGAAGGTATCGCCCCGGAAGATGAGTTCTATTTTGTGCATGCGTATTATACTCTGCCTGCATCGGATAAATATGTGTTCGGGACGACTTGCCATGGTATGGAGTTTGCCTCTGTCATTGGCCATAAGAACCTGATAGCAGTGCAATTTCATCCGGAAAAGAGCGGCAAGGCAGGGCTGAGGCTTTTGGAGAATTTTTGCATTTGGGATGGTCGCCATGCTGAGTAAAAGGATCATACCCTGTCTTGATGTGAGAGACGGCAAAACCACCAAGGGTATAAAGTTTCAAGGCAATATCGATATCGGCGACCCTGTGGAGATGGCCCGTTTCTACTATAATGAAGGGGCTGATGAAATCGTCTTTTACGACATAACCGCTTCAAGCGACCGCCGGGACATTATGATAGACGTGGTGCGCCGTGTGGCTGAAGAGATCTTCATACCATTTTCCGTAGGGGGCGGGATCAGGACCATTGAAGATATGCGCCGTGTGCTTCTGGCTGGTGCGGAAAAGGTGAGCGTAAACACGGCGGCTGTCCAAAACCCTGAAATCATCGCGGATGGCGCGCGCGCCTTTGGAAGCCAGTGCATTGTGCTCGGTATGGATGTCAAAAAGGTGGAGGTCTCTCGCAAGATCCCGTCAGGATATGAGATTGTCATTAATGGAGGCAGGACTTATACGGGCCTTGATGCCCTTGAGTGGGCAAAGAAGGCGGAAAGCATGGGGGCAGGAGAGATTTGCCTTAATTCCATTGATGCAGACGGGACCCGGCAGGGTTATGAAATGGCCTTGACTCCACTCATATCTGAGAACGTTAATATCCCGGTCATCGCTTCCGGCGGCGCCGGAAACATAGACCATATCTACGATGTCCTGACAAAGGGCAAGGCTGATGCGGCCCTTGTTGCATCGATGGTTCACCATGGCACGCATACGATAAGGCAAATCAAGGAAGCTCTGCACGCTCAGGGAGTGAAGGTTCGTATGTGGTGGTAATCGTTTTTAACGAATTATTAATTTTGAATGTTGAATTAAAAACTCAAAACTATATTTAACCTAAGTTGAGCGATTTTTAAGGAAATAAACGTGATCTTGATCATTGACTTTGGTTCCCAGTACAACCAGCTCATCGCCAGACGGGTGCGTGAGCATCGTGTCTATTGCCGGATTGAACCCCCCTGGATCAGCCTTGCCGAGATCAAAGCGCTGGCGCCCGAGGGGATCATATTTTCCGGAGGCCCTGCAAGCATATATGAAGAGAACAGCCCGCGGGTGGACCTTGGAATCTTTGACCTGGGTATTCCGATTCTCGGTATCTGTTATGGCATGCAGTACATGGCGGATGCCCTGGGAGGAGAGGTAAAGAGGGCGGATAAGAGGGAATACGGCCTTGTTGAACTCCGAATAAAAGATGCCACAGGCATTTTTTATGGAATCGAGAAAAAGACAAATTGCTGGATGAGCCATAGAGACATGGTCAGCAGCCTGCCCAGGGGTTTCAGGGTGACGGCATCAACCGCGAGTACCGGTGTGGCGGCCATGGAAAATCCCTTAAAAAGGTTCTACGGATTACAACTCCACCCTGAAGTCGCCCATACCCCCATGGGGAAAACCATGTTGAAGAATTTTCTGTTTGCCACCTGCGGGTGCAGGAAGACCTGGACGATGAAATCTTTTATCAAGGAATCGGTTCAGGAGATAAGGGCCCTGGTCGGAGACCAGAGAGTGATCCTTGGCTTAAGTGGAGGTGTTGATTCCTCGGTGACAGCGCTTCTTCTCCATCAGGCTATCGGCAAGCAATTGATTTGCATCTTTGTCGACAACGGTCTCTTGAGGCAAGGTGAGGCAGAGCAGGTCAAGCGGCTCTTTAAGAAGCACTTCAAGATGAATCTAAGATTTATCAGCGCTAAAAGGGTGTTTCTGAATCTATTAAAGGGGGTTGTTGATCCTGAAAAGAAGCGGAAGATTATCGGGCGCGCGTTTATAGAAATCTTTGAAAAAGAGGCACACAAACTCCAGGGCGTGAAATTTCTTGCCCAGGGAACACTTTATCCGGATATCATCGAGTCAAGGTCGGTTTACGGAGGCCCCAGCGCGGTGATCAAATCGCACCACAATGTGGGTGGGCTCCCAAAGAACATGAAGCTTAAACTCATTGAACCGCTCAAACACCTTTTCAAAGATGAAGTGCGTGTCCTTGGAAAAAAACTCGGACTCCCGGAAGATCTTGTCTGGAGACAACCCTTCCCGGGTCCGGGTCTTGCTATTCGAATTATCGGTGATGTCACCCAGGCAAGGCTTTCCATCTTGCGGAACCTGGACGTGATTCTCCTTGAGGAAATCAAGGAGAACGGCCTGTACAGGAAGGTCTGGCAGTCCTTTGCCGTGCTTCTCCCGCTGAAAAGTGTGGGGATTATGGGAGACCAGAGGACTTACGAACACATTGCAGCCATTCGGGCGGTGACCAGCGCAGATGCCATGACCGCGGACTGGGCCAGGCTTCCCCACTCTCTGTTAGGCAGGATCTCCAACCGCATTATTAATGAAGTAAGAGGTGTTAATCGCGTAGTCTATGACATCAGTTCCAAGCCGCCCAGCACCATTGAGTGGGAATAGTCCGCTTCAATTACCCCATCTCTTTTCTGCCCATATTTGAAGTATAGGTTTAAGAAAAATTTTTAGTAACTATTCAGCCACAGATCTACACAGATGAACGCAGATAGATTTAAATACAAACTCACTATCTCGAACTTTCTCTGATACGAAATCCTCCTGAATCCCCCTTTGGCAAAAAAAAGGGGGGGGCAGGGGGGATTTGTCAGTATGGCAACATTTGTTTTATTGTAATTTACAACACTTTGTGTTATTCGCTGTAAAAAATACGATACATATTTAGACCGTATATTCCATGATATGTGAAGAAAAAAATGGAACCAGACAAAATTGCCGCTGAAATAAACAGTTTGAACCTACCACAAAAGCTTATTCTTGTTGAAGATATTTGGGACTCAATTGCCTTGGATAGCGGGAAGCTACCGCTGTCGAAACGGCAAAAAAAGGAACTTGCCAAAAGATACAATGAATACAATCAAGGCAAACTGGAACTGCCTCAACAGATAATGCTGTTTAAGAAGCATGAGCCTGAAAAACTACTGCGAGACTTATCCGATGCTTTAGGATGTGATCTTGAATTATTCAGAGAATCTTTAAGAATACCGGAAAAAGATAAGGTGGCCAGAGATTTGATGATATATTTTTTGTGGAGATGTGACCCCAAAGTTGCACAACAATTTCGAAGACTTCCAGTCAGCGCATCGACGGTGGGTTCAATTGGCGCTAACTGATGATAAGGCGAAAACCTATGGTTTTGGAATAAATAAAATGGAATATCGGAATATTAACTTGGTCCGACCCCAATTTCGATATAGAAAAGTAACCATTTATCGATGTACTGGTATTTGTCAATTAACCTTTAAGCGAAAGGAGTAAAAACGATGGAAAATGTTTTGCTGTTATTGCATCCTGTCACAGGGGGGCTGGCAACACTTGCGGCGTTATGGGTTTTTGTGGACACCCTGAATGCCGGTGATTCCTCGGTAGCCCGGATAAAAAACATAAGTTTAATCTGTGCGGTCTTGATGTGGCTGACCTACTTTCTGGGAGGTTATTTTTACATCGTCTATTACGGTGTGGACAAAGCATTTATAAAGGCGGGACCGTGGGCTTTCGGCCATAACTTTTTAATGGAGTTAAAGGAACACGTTTTTTTAATGCTGCTTCTGCTGGCCACCTACCTTCCGATTGTCGCGTCCGGCTATATTCCTTCCAATAAAGCAGTTAGAAAGATCGTTCTCTGGGTGGCGGGACTGATCGTGCCGACATCTCTTGCAATGGAAGGCTCCGGGGCTATTATCAGTGTTGCCGTAAAAGTCGCTTTACTTATAAAGACGAAAGGAATCTGACCATGGAAACCCTTGAAATCGGAAAATATACCAAGTCGTTCGGCTTATCCTTTGCGATAACCAGCGTTATCAGTGCACTGCTGGTCATCTTAAAAGAAACAAATGAAGGCACTGTCCTTAAGGCAATGGCAGCGCTTACCGGGCATCATTGGATAACTCACGGACTTTTTGACATTGTTCTGTTTGCGGTGCTTGGCTGGGCGTTGTCGAGATTCAACAATGGCCAGGGATTGAAAATATCAACGAACGCGATGATTGGAAGTATCGTTGCATCGGTCTTGGTAAGCGGTCTGCTAATTGCCGGATTTTATATCTAACCTGGGCATGAACCTCAAAAGAGCACAAAGAACACCGGGGTCTTGAAACTTGAATATTCGTGAATTTGGTCGTGCCTTGGGGTTCGTGCCTTGGGGTCTGACTATGGTAAGCTATTGGTAATACGACAAAAGGCCCCTATGTAGATACCTTTTAGAACGCTTAGAACCCGCTTTTTAGGGGTGAAAACAGCCCTCTAAGAAGGATGCTGAAAAATGCCACGAGCGAGACGATATTTCATCCCAGGCTACATACGGCATACCACGGTTAAACAGGCTACGCATTTAACCGTGGGAAGTAGGGGATGTTCTTCACATTATAAGTTTCTAATAAACGAAATGAGTGATACAGAAAATATATGCCAAGAAAAGCCAGTATTCACTTTTTGACGATACAAACTTATAAACTGAGAAATGTCCCATAAATACCTCTATGCCACGGCAAAACAGCCGCATATTAAAAATAGCATGCATTTTAGCCGTATTTCACATTTTAATATAAAACAAAGCTGAATACTAATACGTTGTATTGTTTATACTTTTTAACTTTGTTACGGGAAACAGCCATAATTAACTATAGAAGTTTAAGAATAAAGATAAAAAATCAGAAAAATTATTGAAATAAGAGAAAATAGATTGCTCATGGGGCAAACTTAGGCTTGACCCCTTATTTCACATAGTATACTGAAACAATTGCTCGACGCATTCGTTCAATATTAACGGTAATTAGCCCCTGGCTATTGGTTTTTCCTGTAAATTAACCAATGGAGAATTATTTATGGCATATAAAGAGATTTTGAGAAACTCTATAAGGACATTTGAGGATTTGGAGAAATGGCTTGCAGGACGGAAGGTAGCGGTTGACCCCAGACTCAAGGAAGTAATAGCCAAATATCCTATGAGAGTAAATACGTATTACCTCAGTCTCATTGAAAAGATGAATGACGGTATTTGGAAACAGGCAATTCCTGGTGTCGGGGAACTTGAGCATTATAAGGACCTGACAGCAGATCCACTGGATGAGGAAGGAGATATTCCGCTTGGTGGTCCAAGGACAATAATCCACAGGTATCCAGACAGGGTTTTATTGCTTATATCAAACGAGTGCTCAATGTATTGCAGATTCTGCACCAGAAAAAGAAAAGTAGGTGATGTCCGTAAGAATCCAACCACAGAGGATATAAAAAAGGGAATTGAATACGTTGCATCTCACGAAGATATCAGAGACGTATTAATCTCTGGTGGGGATCCGCTATTGATAACCCATAACAGACTTGATGACATCTTGGGAAAACTAAAAAAAATTCAACATCTTGAATTGATAAGAATCGGGACAAGAGTCCCATGCGTCTGGCCACAAAAGATTATTGAAGACAAAGAACTAATCGAGGTATTAAGAAAACATACACCCCAGTCACTTAAAGATCCGCAACTCTACATAAACACGCACTTCAATCATCCTAATGAAATAACTGCCAAAAGTTATCAGGCCATTAAAGTTTTAAGGGAACTGGGCATTCCCATAGGAAATCAAACTGTTTTGCTGAAGGGAGTTAACGATGACACAGATGTAATGAAAAACCTGCTACACGGCCTCGGGAAAATGGGAATAAAACCATATTATCTATATTATGCTGACCTTGTTGAGGGAACAGGTCATTTCAGGACAGATGTATACAGAGGAAAAGAAATCTGTAGAGACCTTTGCGGAACCACTACAGGTTTTCTGCGCCCACTTTATGTAGTAGATGCACAAGGTGGAAGAGGTAAAGTCCCTGTAGATCTCTGTTTTTCAGATGGAATTAGTGAAGATAAAAAAGGTGGAACTTTTACTTCACCGATTGGACTCGGAAAAGTCTACGTAAATGATCCAATTGAAAAAATAGAAGGGAAAAAAAGGAGAAACCAGGGGCAAACCAAACTAACATCTTGAAAAGACTCAAACATAATAAAAAGATATCCTCATCGAAGCTAGGGGACAAAGAGCACTCTTCTCCAGCTAAAATGGAGAAGAACCCTATATGTCGAAGTAAAGAAAGAATTCATGCGGATGCGGACGAAGTTTAACAGCGTTTACCTCGTTTTTGGTCTTATATTCAATCCATGTATCAATAACATCCTGAGTAAACACATCACCTTTAAGCAGGAAGGCGTGGTCTTTTTTTAAGGCGTCAAGAGCCTCTTCGAGAGAGCCGGGAGCAGACGGTATATCGGCAAGCTCTTCCGGCGGAAGACCATATATGTCTTTGTCTAATGGCTCACCAGGGTCAATCCTGTTTTCGATGCCGTCTAATACAGCCATCAGAATTGCTGAAAAGGCAAGGTACCCGTTACAGGATGGGTCAGGGGTTCGAAATTCAATCCGCTTTGCCTTTGGCGATGCGGAATACATTGGTATGCGGATTGCGGCACTCCGGTTACGGCTTGAATATGCCAGATTTACAGGAGCTTCAAAACCCGGTACAAGACGCTTGTAAGAATTGGTGGTCGGATTGGTAAGAGCACACAGCGCGCCGCAGTGTTTTAATATTCCTCCGATTCCGTAAAGAGCCTCCTGAGAAACCCCGGCATATTGATTACCCGCAAAGATTGGCTCTCCGTTTTTCCATATACTGATATGTGTGTGCATTCCAGAGCCATTATCCTCGAAAAGAGGTTTCGGCATAAATGTAACCGTACGGTTATCACGAGTTGCTATGTTTTTAAGCACATACTTAAACCACATGAGCTGATCACCCATTTGTAGAAGCGGTTTAAATCGCATATCAATTTCCGACTGCCCCGCTGTTGCGGCTTCGTGATGCTGGCATTCAACATCTATACCAAGTTTTTCAAGGGTGAGAAGCATTCGGGTGCGCAGGTCCTGAAATTTGTCTGTCGGAGGAACAGGAAAGTACCCTTGCTTATGCCTTGGTTTATAGCCAAGATTCGGGCATTCTTCTCTGCCGCTG